>JAFAWC010000363.1 GCA_019242135.1 Mycobacteriaceae bacterium
CCAGACAGTACCGCAGGTACCGGATAAGTTCCAGACCCTTCCGGCCGCTGTGGGCTGACCGGCGGTCACCGCTTTCGTGTGCCCTGCCTCACACAACGCCAAACTCCGCACCTCCTGCGGCCAGGCACGATGGCCGCCTCCGCGGCAGGTCCACAGCCCGCAAGCCGGACCGCCGCGTCGCCGCGTCACCGGCCTCACTACCCTGTTGGGCATGGCCGACCAGCTTGAAATTCCCGCTGACCTCAAACCCCGCGACGGCCGTTTCGGCTCCGGCCCCTCCAAAGTCCGACCCGAGCAATTGCAGGCCCTGTCGACCACGGCGGCCCCCCTGTTCGGCACGTCGCACCGGCAGGCGCCCGTCAAGAACCTGGTGGGACGGGTGCGGTCCGGGGTGACCGACCTGTTCTCCGTCCCCGACGGCTACGAGGTCATCCTGGGCAACGGCGGCGCGACGGCGTTCTGGGACGCGGCGGCGTTCGGGCTGATCGACAAGCGCTCCCTGCACCTGACGTACGGCGAGTTCAGTTCGAAGTTCGCCGTAGCAGTCGAGAAGAACCCGTTCATCGGCGACCCGATCATCGACAAGGCCGAACCCGGAACCGCTCCCGACCCTCGTTCGGACCCGTCGGTGGACGCGATCGCATGGGCGCACAACGAGACGTCGACCGGTGTGGCGGTGCCGGTCCGCCGACCGGCGGGTTCCGAGAACGCGCTGATCCTCATCGATGCCACGTCGGGGGCCGGGGGCCTGCCGGTCAACGTGGCCGATGCTGACGCGTACTACTTTGCGCCACAGAAGAATTTCGCAAGTGACGGCGGATTGTGGCTGGCCCTGCTGAGCCCGGCCGCACTAGATCGCATCGAGTCGATCGCCGCCTCCGGCCGCTGGGTGCCCGACTTCCTGTCGTTGCCCATCGCGGTGGACAACAGCCGCAAGGACCAGACCTACAACACTCCCGCGATCGGCACCCTGGTGCTGCTGGCCGAGCAGCTCGACTGGCTGCTGGGCAATGGTGGACTGGACTGGGCGGTCAAGCGCACCGGCGACTCGTCGCAGCGGCTCTACTCGTGGGCGGAGGCGTCGCCATACGCGACGCCGTTCGTCACCGACCCGGGGTTGCGGTCTCAGGTGGTCGGAACCATCGACTTCGCGGACGAAGTCGACGCCAACACGGTGGCCAAGGTGTTGCGCGCAAATGGCATCGTCGACACCGAGCCCTACCGAAAACTGGGCCGCAACCAGTTGCGGGTTGCGATGTTCCCGGCCGTCGACCCAGACGACGTCAGCGCGCTGACGGAGTGCGTCGACTGGGTGGTCGAGCGTCTCTAACCTGCGGCCAGCCTTGATAGTGGGTCAGTTTGATCCAGTGGGCCGGCCAGAGCGTCCGGCTACGTGATCGCCTGGTTCAAATCGATCCGAACGTTTTGCGGGTTAGCCGAATCAACCTGTACAGGGACAATTGCGCCGGGCTGCATGCGGGGCATATGCATAACGTCTACCCACCGGTCAACTGAGACGTCGTAGGGCGGGTGGAGAGGGATTTCCACCCTCAGTCCAATCCGGAGTGGGTGCTCCGGCCCCTCAACCTTCGCTATTCGCTCCACTGATAGAACCTGCGCCGTCCCCATCGCTGCGGGACCGCGAAATTTGGGTCTATATCGCTTCCGGGAACTTATGAGGCCGTAAGTCGTGGCGGCGATGATGATCACGGCGACGATCCAGAACAGTCGCATTTTCGCCAGGTGCCCAGCAAGTTCCATCAGGCGCTGGACGACTTCCACGGACGCACGTTAGCACCGACCTCGCCGCTACCGATCCCAAGTTCAAACTGACCCACTACCGGGATTTTGGGCCGGCCCCAACCCGCCCCCTGAGAACTTGCTGACTCTAGCCTCCGGCTCGGTCGCACAACTATGACTTGCACTGGAGTGCATGCGGGGACGCCGGCAGCCGTCGCGGGTGGTCTTGCGGCTCGATACCGGTGCCGACGGTGGGGCTATTGCGGCCAGCGTGTCAGCGCCGGTTTGGGCCGGTGCTGGTCTAGAGTGCGCAGCTAACGGGCTCAGCGCGGCGGCCCGGAGGAGGTCGGCATGCGGGAACTCACAGTGGTCGGCCTCGACGTCGACGGCAAACACGTCATCTGCGAGAGCAGGCAGACCAGAGAAAAGTTTCTGTTGCGCGCGGACGACCGGCTGCGCGCGGCCGCGCGCGGGGAGGCGGTCCGCCCACGACAGGCCGAGCTCGACATCGAAGTTGTGCTCAGCCCCAAGGAGATCCAGGCCCGCATCCGAGCCGGAGCGTCGGTCGAGCAGGTCGCCGAATCGGCCGGAGTGGACGTCGCACGGGTCGAGCGGTTCGCCCACCCGGTGCTGCTGGAACGCTCCCGGGCGGCCGAGCTGGCAACGGCCTCCCACCCGGTGTTGGCTGACGGTCCGTCCGTTCAAAATCTGCTGGAGACCGTCGCAGCCGCGTTGGTCGCGCGAGGCCTCGACTACGACGCCACGTCATGGGACGCATGGAAGAACGCCGACGGCCGGTGGACCGTGCAGCTGACCTGGCAGGCCGGGTGTTCACAGAACGTCGCACACTTCCGGTTCACGCCGGGCGCGCACGGCGGCACCGCCACGGCTCTCGACGATGCCGCAAGCGAGCTGATCGACCCCAACTTCGATCGCCCGCTTCGGCGAGTCGCGCCCGTCGCACAACTGGACTTCGAGACCGAGCCTGCGCCCGCTGCCCCGCCGCCCGAGGAGCCGGTGGCGCCGGCGCGTGCGCGGCGCCGCAAGCCGTCCGTTCCGGCGTGGGAGGATGTGCTGCTGGACGTCCGCTCGGGCGGTCGCCGATGAGCGCCTGCGCGAAGAGATAACAGCACCGATGAGGGCGTGAAGAGGTAGTCAGTCGCCGGAAGTCGCGATCGCGAGCAGTGCCAACCATGCGACGACGACTCCGACGGCGCCCCCGAGTACGAACCAACGCAGCACCGGAACGGTGCGCCAGCCCCACATCGTCGGTGCGAGACCACCCACCGCGATGATGTTCAGGCCCACCGCCAGCAGCGGATGTACCCGCGACACGCCAAGGCTCAGCACGACGATCGCCGCACCGGTCACGGCTGCGACAAACCCCGCGACGGTGAGTCCGGTCCCCCACGGCGTGCTGTCGTCGGTCACCGGGCGAGCCTAACCAGTTCATAGAACGCCAGTGCCGCCGCCGTCGCGACGTTGAGCGAGTCGGTACCCCGCGACATCGGAATCCGAACTCTGATATCGCTGGCCCGCATGGCTTTCTCGGTCAGTCCGGGGCCTTCGGCTCCGACGAGCATCGCGACCTTGTCGGCACTCCCCCTCGCCAGCGCATCGGCGAGCGTTTCCGCGCGGGGATCGGGGGTCATCGCGACAATACGAAACCCGTTGTCTCGGAGGAGGTGAAGGTCGCCCGGCCAGACGTCGGCTCGCGCGTAAGGCACCAGCAGCGCGTGTCCCATCGACACCCGCACCGCGCGACGATAGAGCGGATCGGCACACCCCGGGCCGAAAACCACCGCGTCGACGCCCAACCCCGCTGCGTTGCGGAAGATCGACCCGAGATTCTCGTGATCGTTGACGCCTTCCAGCACAACCACCCTGCGGGCATCCTCGATCACTTCACCGACCGACGACATCGGCGGACGCCGTGCTGCGGCCAGCACGCCGCGATTGAGATGGAAGCCGACCACCCGTGCCATCACGTCGGGATCCACGCGGTAATAAGGGATGTCGACGTCGGTCAGATCGTCACGAAGCTCGCCCAGCCGCCGGTCGTTTCCCATCACGGCAAAAGGGGTGAATCGCGACGCAAGCATGCGCTGGACGACGAGTACGCCCTCCCCGATCACCAGCGCGCGGCCGCTGGGCAGGTCCGGTCTGCGATCGACACTGTTGAGATCACGGAAGTCGTCAAGACGTGCGTCACCGGGGTCGGCGACGTCGACCACGTGAGACACGGGCGAACCTTACGTTGCACCTCAGGCGGCCGGTGCATCGGCTACGTTGGTCTCGATGCCCAACGAGCCGGCCGAGGAGCACGGGGTGCAGCCCCCGCCGCTGCCTGACGTTCTGCTCGATCCGCCGCCCGTGATCGTCGTCTGCACGCTGGCCTGGATCGCTGCGGCGGTGCTTGCGTTCACCGTGCCGGCATTGCAGAACTGGCGACCGGTGACCGTTGCGGGCCTCGGCCTCGCGGTATTCGGCACGTCGGTGTTCTTGTGGCAACGCCATGCCGCCCGCCGCGGCGCGCGAGGCGCGCAGACGGGTTTGCGCTGAACCAATTCGAACAGGAGTCGTCAGGAGTCGCTAATGGCCGCACCGCTTTTACAAGCACACATCGACATCGATGCGCCCGCCGACAAGGTTTGGGAACTGATCACCGATCTGCGCCGCATGCCCGAGTGGAGCCCGCAGTGCCGGATGATGAAGGCTCTTGGCCCGCTGCAGCCAGGCACCCGCACGCTGAACCTGAACCGACGCAGGAGATTGTTCTGGCCGACCACCAGCACGATTACCGAACTGGTTCCCCAACGCAAGTTCGCCTTCCGAATCAACGCCAACAACACGGTGTGGAGCTACGAGTTGGAGCCGACCACGACGGGCACCCGCGTCATCGAGTCGCGGCACGCCGAGAACGGCGTCAAACCGATGTCCGCGCTCGGCGTCAAACTACTGATGGGCGGGGTGCCCAGCTTCGACCGGGAATTGGTCGACGGCATGAACACGTCACTGGCCCGCATCAAGGCCGTGGCCGAAAACACCTAATTCTGTTGCGAATCAACAAGTTCGAGCACGCCGTCGTCGTACGCTTCGAAGCGCGGTGACCCGGTGCCGGTCGGCGCAGAGGTGTCGGAGTGCGCCCCGCAGCCGTACTCCGCATCGACGACGTGGCCGTCGGCAGAAACCTCATTCGCGCAGACCCCGAACATGCGGCCAAGCGACCCGGCGAGCGGGAGGTAATACGCGCAGTCGCGGCAGACCCGCCGGGTGGACCGGGCCATCGGCGATTTCGGCCCGTACTCGCTGTCGTGCCAGCGCTGGGCAGCATCGGCACGGCCCACCTCGCTGAGCACCCGGGGCCGGCCAAGTCCCAGCTCCACCGTGGTGTCATCGATCGCCGGGTCGCCCGTGGCCACGTAGCCGGGAACCAGGCGCGGATCGTCGTGCGGGGCCGCAAGAAGATCGCCGGGCCCGAGATCGCCAGGCCGGATCCGGTGCTGCCACGGCACCCACTGTGGCGCCAGCAGTGCCGTCGGTCCGGGCACCAGGACAACCTCGCTCACGGTGGCGTGGTCTGCACCAGGATGCGCGGCCATGACGACGGCCCACTGCCAGCCGCGGTAGCCGGGCAGGACAGCAAGAAAACGGTGGGTGGCGGCGTTGGCGTCGTCGTAGCTGACACCGATGTATTCGCCCACGGTCTCGCCGCTGTATTCGACGATCGCTGCGCGGGCCTCATCGACCGCGTCGCCCAGCAGGCGAGTTATGCGCTCATCGGGGGTTGTCTGCTCTTCGCGCGAGCGCTCATCGGGCGTTGTCTGCTCTTCGCGCGAGCGCTCATCGCCGTCCATGGGCGCACCGATCTCCTCCATCCCACCATCAATAGTGCCCGACGCGCCGCGCCGCAGCCACATCGACCAGCTACGCAACCGCAGCGGCGCCGATGGTGGACAATCGACATTGTGAGCGGACCGCGGCGCAACGGCCCCAGCGGTGGTCCTGGCGGCCATGGCCCGTACTTCCCGCCGCGTCCGGCGCCGAGTAATCATGACGAACACCCGGGAATGGTGAACTACCCCTCCGACGGTGTCCCGCAGCGCAGCCCGCGCCGATCGTCGATGCCCAGTGCGAACCGGTACCTGCCGCCGTTGGACACCCCACCCGCGCCCGGCTACGTGCCACCTCGACGCGACTCCCGACCGCCCGAAGGCCCGAAGGTGACGGTGACGCGGGCGGCAGCGATGCGCAGCCGGGAGATGGGCGTCCGGATGTACGGCCTGTTCCGCCGCGCCGCGACCGCGGACGGCGCAGACCGGTCGGGACTGACCGCACTGACGTATCCGGTGATGGCCAACTTCGCGGTGGACGCGGCGATGGCGGTTGCGTTGGCCAACACGCTGTTCTTCGCAGCCGCGTCCGCCGAGAGCAAAAGCAAGGTGGCACTTTATCTGCTGATCACCATTGCGCCGTTCGCCGTCATCGCGCCGCTGATCGGTCCGGCGCTGGACCGGCTGCAGCACGGGCGGAGAGTCGCGTTGGCGACATCATTCGCCTTGCGCACGGCGCTGGCCATCCTGCTGATCGCCAACTACGACGGCACCACAGGCAGCTTTCCGCCGTGGGCGCTGTATCCGTGTGCACTGTTGATGATGGTGCTGTCGAAGTCGTTTTCCGTACTGCGAAGCGCGGTCACGCCCCGGGTGATGCCGCCCACCATCGATCTGGTGAGGGTGAACTCCCGACTGACCGTTTTCGGGCTGATCGGCGGCACGATCGTCGGCGGTGGCGTCGCGGCCGCTGTCGAATATGTGTTCACCAGGCTCTTCCACCTTCCCGGCGCGTTGTTCGTGATCGTCGTGGTGACGATCGTCGGCGCATACCTGTCGATGAAAATCCCGCGCTGGGTGGAGGTCACCGAGGGCGAGGTACCAGCGACGCTGACCTATCACGGAAGAAGCGCTCCGCTGCGTCGAGATCCGCACCACGATACGGGTTCTCGCGCAACAAAGCCGGGTCGGCCCCGACAACCGTTGGGCCGCAACATTATCACGTCGCTGTGGGGCAATGTCACTATCAAGATCATGGTCGGTTTCTTGTTCCTGTATCCGGCTTTCGTCGCAAAGCAGACCGGCGAGGACGGGCTGCATCAGGTCGCGATTCTGGGTGTGATCGGCACAGCGGCGGCGGTCGGCAACTTCGCAGGCAACGCGCTCAGCGCACGATTGAAGCTCGGGCGCCCGTCGATGCTCGTGGTGCGCTGCGCGATCATGGTCACCGTCGCGGCCCTTGCCGCGGCGTTCTTCGGTGACCTCGTCGTCATGGCGATCGCAACGTTGATCACGTCGGGCTGTTCCGCGGTGGGCAAGGCGTCGCTGGACGCCTGCCTGCAAGACGATCTGCCGGAAGCCTCGCGGGCGTCGGCGTTCGGGCGGTCGGAGTCACTGCTACAGCTCGGATGGGTAGCCGGCGGCGCGACCGGCGTGCTGGTGTACACGGATTTGCGAGTGGGGTTCACCGCGATCTCGTCGTTTTTGATCCTCGGACTGGCGCAAACCATCGTGAGCTATCGCGGCGACTCGTTGATTCCGGGCTTCGGCGGCAACCGACCGGTGGTCGCCGAGCAGGAGGGCCGACAACCCGACGGGGCGATGGTGAATTGAGCCGCCTCGTCGCCGCGCTGGCGGGGGTCGTCGTCGTGTTCTGTGGTGTTGTCGCGCTGGGTGTTTGGCTGCTGGTGCGGCACCAGCCCGCGCAGCGACCAGTGATCAGCGCGTATTCGCGCGGTCAGCTGGTGCGGGTCGGCCCCTACCGGTACTGCAACGTGGTGAACCTCAACGACTGCCAGAACGACCAGGCCGAAGGTGAGCTGAGGGTTGACGTGCGCGACCCGGTGCAGCTTTCGGTGCCGGCCGCGATCAGCCGTGCGCCATGGCTACTGCGGTCGTTCTACGACGATCCCCGCGACACGACGCTGGACGTGTCCCGTCCCAACACCAAGCTCGCCGCCACGATCCCAACCGTGGGCTCACACGGCGGCCGACTAAACCGGGTCGTGGTGCAACTGCTGACCCTCGTTGCCGACGAGAAGGGGGACCTGTTTCCCGTGCCGCACGCCGAATGGTCGGTGCGGACCATGTGGGCCTAGCCGCTTGGCGAGTGCCCCGCAGGCACCCGCTCACCCTCGACGGGTGGGCCAGGCGGTGTCCCGTCTCCAAACGGCCTGCCGCCCAGCTCTTCTCGCCCATGGGCAGCCAGCCAGTTCGACAGCTCGGGCCCCTTCGGAACGATCCGTGTGGGATTGATGTCGCTGTGGACGATGTAGTAGTGCTGCTTGATCTGGACGAAGTCGATCGTGTCTCCGAATCCCGGAGTCTGGAACAGGTCCCGGGAGTATGCCCACAATACCGGCATCTCTGCGAGCTTCTGCCGATTGCACTTGAAGTGCCCATGGTAGACCGGGTCGAACCGGGCCAAGGTGGTGAACAGCCGCACGTCGGCCTCGGTGATCGTGTCGCCGACCAAATACCTTTGCCCACTCAGCCGTTCGGAAACCCAATCCAGTGCGGCGAACAGCCGGTCATATGCCTGGTCGTAGGCCTTCTGCGAACCGGCAAAACCGCACCGGTACACGCCGTTGTTGATCTCGGTGTAAATGTGCTGTGCCAACTCGTAGATCTCCGCGCGCAGCGACTCGGGGTACAGCTGTGGGGCGCCCTCGCGGTGATACCGCCGCCATTGCGTCGACAGGTCGAGGGTGATCTGGGCGAAGTCGTTCGTGACGACCTGGCCGGTGGGCACGTCGACGATCGCCGGCACGGTGATTCCCTTGGGGTAATGCGGAAAACGTTTGAGGTAGGCGTCTTTGAGCCGGGGGATCTTTAGCACCGGGTCGACGGAACCGGGATCGAGGTCGAATGTCCAGCTGTCCTCGTCATGCGTCGGCCCGCAAAACCCGATCGACAACACGGGTTCGAGCCCGAGCAGCCGCCGCACGATGATCGCCCGATTGGCCCACGGGCATGCCCTCGCGACGATCAGCCGATAACGGTCGGGCTCCACCTTGTAGCCGTCACGCCCGTCCGTAGTGATCCGGGTGGTGATGTAGTCGGTGTCGCGCTCGAAGTCGCCGCCGGCGGCGATGTAGGCAGCCATGGTGTCAGGCGTCGAGCTCCCTGGCGACGGCCTTGACGACCTCTGAGACCCGGCGGGCGGTCTTGCGATCGGGATAACGCCCCTTGCGCAACTCCGGCTGCACGGTGCTCTCCAGCAGCGTGATCATGTCCTCGACCATCCCGTGCAACTCGTCCGGCGAGTGCTTGTGTTCGGCCGGCGCGCTCTCGCGGCGCGCGCGAAGCGGGGAGGGCGGCGGGTCGATCAGTTTCAGGCTGAGGGCCTGCGGCCCACGCCGGCCCGACGCCACCCCGAACTCCACCCGCTGACCGGATTTGAGCGCCTCGACTCCGGCGGGCAGCGCCGAGGAGCGGATGTAGACGTCCTCGCCGTCCTCCTGGGACAGGAAGCCGAAGCCCTTTTCGGGGTCATACCACTTCACCCTGCCGGTCGGCACTTGTTTCACCTGCTTGTCTCGCCGGGTAGCTCGCAAATAACGCGCCCCGCCATTCGCAGGACGCGATGGGCTGATCCTACTCGGGTCGCCCTGGGCTGAGCAGCCCCGTTTACTCCGATAGGCTGGGGAGACCGCTGGAGGAGCAATGCGCCTGATTCTGAACATCATTTGGTTGATCTTCGGCGGCCTTTGGCTGGCGCTGGGCTACCTGCTGGCCGCAGTGGTGTGTTTCTTGCTGATCATCACGATCCCGTTCGGAATAGCCGCGCTGCGCATTGCGTCGTATGCACTGTGGCCTTTCGGCAGGACGATTATCGACAAGAATGGAGCACGCCCGGGAGCGTTGATCGGCAATATCCTCTGGGTGGTGCTGTGCGGCTTCTGGCTGGCGATCGGACACATCGTGTCGGCGATCGCGATGGCCGTCACGATCATCGGGATCCCATTGGCGCTGGCCAACCTCAAACTGGTGCCGGTCTCCCTGTTGCCGTTGGGCAAGGAGATTGTGCCGGTCGACCATTCGCGGGTCGCGGCATGACGGTCACTGCGCTGGGACTCCCGTCGGTGCTCGGGCGCACCGCCCCAACGGATAAGACCGCCCCCACCGACGGACCGCTCATCGACCGGTACGGCCGGATCGCGAAGGATCTGCGGGTCTCGCTGACCGATCGGTGCAATTTGCGGTGCACCTATTGCATGCCCGCCGACGGGCTCGACTGGCTGCCGACCGAGCGCCTGCTGCGGCCCCACGAACTGATCCGTCTTCTGCGCCTGGGTGTCACCCGGCTCGGCATCACCAGTGTGCGGTTCACCGGCGGTGAGCCGCTGCTGGCCAAGAGCCTCGAAGAGATCATCGGAGCAACCGCGCGGTTGCGGCCTCGGCCGGAGATCGCCCTCACCACGAACGGCGTCGGATTGGCTAGCCGCGCCGACCGGCTGGCCGCTGCGGGACTGGACCGCATCAATGTTTCGCTTGACACCGTCGACGCCGCGCGGTTCGCCGCGATCACGCGTCGCGACCGGCTGACCGACGTACTTGCCGGGCTGGCCGCGGCCCGCACCGCCGGACTTGACCCGGTGAAGATCAACGCGGTTCTCGACCCGGCGACCGGCCGCGACGACGCCGTCGACCTGCTGCGGTTCTGCCTCGATCACGGCTATCAGCTGCGGATCATCGAGCAGATGCCGCTGGATCCCGAGCATCGCTGGAAGCGTAGTGAGGCGCTCACCTCCGACGACGTACTGGTCGCACTTCGGCGCCAGTTCACGCTGGAGCCCGACAGGACGCCTCGCGGCTCGGCGCCTGCCGAGTTGTGGTTGGTGGACGGCGGCCCCGCGACCGTCGGCGTGATCGCGTCGGTGTCGCACGCGTTCTGCGCGGCATGCGACCGAACCCGGTTGACCGCCGACGGTCAGGTGCGCAATTGCCTGTTCGCCACCCAGGAGACAGACCTGCGCGGCATGTTGCGCGACGGTGCCGACGACGCGGCGATCGAGGCCGCGTGGCGTGCGGCGATGTGGGCGAAGGCCGCTGGACACGGCATCAACGACCCGGGCTTCGTTCAACCGGATCGACCGATGAGCGCGATCGGTGGCTGAGCTGACGAGCGAGGTATCGGCGGGCACGCGCGTGACCGTGCGCTACTTCGGCGCCGCCCGCGCTGCAGCGGGCACCGAATCCGAGGTGGTGACCGTCGAACACGGCACCAGCATCGAGCAGCTCGCGCGTCGCCTCGGTGAACGAAATGAGCGCCTCGCCGTGGTGCTGGCGCGTTGCTCGTATCTGTGCGACGGGATCGCGGTAAGAGACGCCGCCGCGCAAGTCAGAACCGAGCAGACTATCGACGTGCTGCCCCCGTTTGCCGGGGGATGAACGTGATTTCTGTCACATAACGAATCGATCACAGCGCGATCTCGGGACGGTGTCGGCCGCAATCGACCTGCGGGAATGCCGTCCCGTCTTGGGGTTTTCCCGATTGCCGTCGGCTGAAACGCCGAGAGACCGAAAAGGTGACGGAAATGGCGCAATCCGTTACGGTCTTCCGCAAGCCGGCCCACGCCAATGCGGTTGGCCTTTCTGCCCTTTCGCGCCGATCTCCATCCGGGAGGGCTGGACACGACGACACACCGTGGATGGAGGCGGGGGACCCACCGGTCCACCGATAGGACCAGGAGCCGATGGCGGTTCCTTGGGGTGAAGCCGGAGTCGATGCGACACCGGCCGGGCGACCTCTCTTGTCCGAACCCGACAGCTGACCTCGCAGGCGCATGCAGAGAGGACAGATTCGGCGTATGAGTGGACGGCATCGCAAGCCCACCCAGTCCAGTATCAGTGTCGCGAAAGTCGCCTTCACGGGCGCGGTCATCGGAGGCAGCGGCCTGGCCCTGAGTGCCCAGGCGGCAGCGGCCACCGATAACGAATGGGACCAAGTGGCCCATTGCGAATCCGGCAACAACTGGGCGATCAACACCGGCAACGGCTACCAGGGCGGGCTGCAGTTCACGCCCGGGACCTGGGCCTCCCACGGGGGCAACCAGTACGCCCCTGCCGCGAACATGGCGTCGCGGGAACAGCAGATCGCGGTCGCTGAGCGGGTATTGGCCACCCAGGGTCGCGGCGCGTGGCCGGTCTGCGGCACCGGGCTGTCATCGGCCACACCTCGCAACGTCGCCCCGCGAAACGAGGTGCAAACGCTCGATGCGACGAGGCCGGACAGCCAGAACGCCACGGCCCCATCTGACGCTACGCAGCTCGTAGACGGCCCCCAGCCTGCGGACGCGCCGCCAGACGCCGCCCAGCCTGCGGACGCGCAGCTGGCCCCGCCGCCAGACGCCTCCCAGCCTGGGGACGCGCCGCTGGGCCCGCCGCCGGCCGTCCCAGATGCGCCGCCACCGGCCGCCCCCGGGGCGGCGCCGGCAGACGGCCCAATCGTCCAAGAGGTCGTGGCGTCCGCGCCCGACGGGTTGCAACCCGCGCCCGCCGTTCAGGATGCCGTCGCCACCGGGCCGGACGGTCTGCAACCGGCGCCCGAGGCTGTCGTGATCGACACCTCCGCCCCCGTCGATGCAGCACCATCGACTGACTCCGCGGTGGTCCAGCAGACCTCTCTGCAGGTTCCGCTCGCGGCCGCCCCGGCGGCGGTTGCACCCTCACAGCAGCTTCCCGACGCTCCGCACTTGGCCGGCCCGGACAGCCTGGCGGCGGCCACCTCGGACCTGAGCCAACTCGGGTCGCAGAACGGAACGTATCTGCAGGGACTGATGGACGCGATCCGCAACCACGACGTCACGCTCAACGACGCGATCATGGGGCTCACGTAGCGGCCGGTGACCACCTAGCAGGGTCGAACACGCGCTAGTAGGTCGGTCACGCTCGGTCACGCGCGCGACCGTGGCAACGAGCGACGCGACACGCCGTCGGATTCACAGTCGTGTGGCGGAGCCACCCGCGGTCACGCGGATCCGACCCACTCGTCGGATCCGTCGGAGAAAAACTGGTGCTTCCACACCGGTAGCCGCGCCTTGACGGTGTCGACCAGCTTCGCGCAGGTTACGAACGCGGCGGCACGGTGGTCGGCGGCGACGGCGGCCACCAGCGCGGCGTCGCCGACCGCCAGCGTCCCGATCCGGTGGGTCGCGGCGAGCGCGCGCACACCACGCGCGTCTCGGGCGATCTCGGCCAGCACGTCGGCGAGCGTCTGCTGCGCGTTGGGGTGCGCCGAGTACTCGAGACGGGTCACCGAGCGGCCGCCGTCATGATCGCGGATAACCCCAGCGAAGCCGACCACCGCGCCGGCGGCATCATCTGCCACCAAGGCTTCGAGCTCGGCGAGGTCGACGGGCTGTTCGGTGATGTCGGCTCTCAGCACCAGCGTCACGAATGGTCCTTCCCGCGCAACTGATCCAATGCGTGACCGAGCACGTCGGCCAGCACCCCCAGACCGTCCCGCACACCGCCCGGCGACCCAGGCAGATTGATCACCAGGGTCTGCCCCGCCACCCCACAGATGCCGCGCGACAGCACCGCTGTGGGAACCTTCGGCAGCCCCGAGCGCCGGATCGCGTCGGCCAGCCCCGGAATCTCGTAATCCAGCACATTCGCCGTCGCTTCCGGGGTGGCGTCGGTGGGCGAAATACCGGTACCACCGGACGTGATGACGACATCGGGGCCGTCGCCGATCGCCGCGCGCAAGGCTTGACCCACGGCCGTCCCGTCGGCCACCACGACGGGTGCCGGTACCGCGAAGCCGCATCGATTCAACCAGTCGACGATGATCGGACCGCACCGGTCCTCGTACTGGCCGGCCGCCGCGCGGGTCGAGGCGATCACGACACGAGCCGACCGGGTCACGGTGTGCGTACCCAGGTGCCGCTGCGACCGCCCTCCTTATGCAGCACCCGGATATTGTCGATGCGCGCGCCCTTATCGACGGCCTTGATCATGTCGTAGAGGGTCAGCGCCGCGACGCTGACCGCGGTCAGGGCCTCCATCTCCACGCCGGTGCGGTCGGTGCTGTGCACCGTGGCGGTGATCTCGACGGCGGACTCAGACACCGCAAAGTCGACGTCGACCCCGGTCAACGCAAGTTGGTGACACAGCGGGACAAGCTCGCTGGTGCGCTTGGCGGCCTGGATGCCCGCCACGCGCGCAGTCGCCAGCGCATCGCCCTTGGGAAGGCCGCCGGAGGAGATCAGGTCGATGACGTCAGACGTCGTGTGCAGCGCACCGGCGGCGACCGCCGTGCGCCTGGTCGCCGCCTTCGCGGTAACGTCGACCATGTGGGCCGCGCCACGTTCGTCGAGGTGCGAGAGCCGGCTGGCGTCTGAGCTCACAAGCTGGCTTACCTGTTGACCACCGTGATCGGATGCGTGTACGGGAGGTCCTCGGCGGGCACGGGAAACGTGATGTCCCCGAACGGCGACAACGCGCCAGTGCGGTCGGCCGCGAGTTCACTGATGGCATGGTCGTCCTCGCCGTCGGGCACCGGCCAGCCGTTGTCGACATATCGACTCTTCTGGGATTTGTTGTCGGCCACGTGGACATTCTGACAGGCAATCTGACGCGCCGCGACACTGACCGGCTGCTTTACGCTGGTCAGCAATGACAGACAACCCGCGGGTCCCGCTGGGTGCCTGGCTGGCCGACCTGCCCGACGACCGGCTGGTTCGGCTACTGGAACTGCGCCCCGACCTCACGCAGCCACCGCCCGGCAACATCGCGGCGCTCGCCGCCAGGGCCCAGGCACGTCAATCGGTGAAGGCCGCCGGTGACGACCTCGACTTCGTGACACTGGCCGTGCTCGATGCGCTTCTGGTGCTTCACGCCGATACCGCGCCGGTGCCAACCGCGAAGCTAACTGCACTGCTCGGTGACCGGGCGCCCAATGATGTGCTGACCGCCGCACTCGACGTGCTGCAAGAACGGGGGCTGGTGTGGGGCGAGGCCACGCTGCGGGTGGTGGCCGAGGCGCCCGCCGCACTGCCGTGGCACCCGGGCCAGGTCACTCTCGAGAGCGCCGCCCGCCCCGCTGCCGAGATCGCCGCCCAGATCGACGCGCTCGGCGACGCCGAGCGCGAACTCCTCGACCGGCTGCTGTCGGGCTCGCCGGTCGGCCGAACCCGGGACGCCGCGCCGGGCACGCCGCCCGACCGGCCCGTGCAGCGGCTGCTCACCACGGGCCTGCTGCGGCAAATAGACGACCAGACCGTGATCCTGCCGCGGGTAGTCGCCCAGGTGCTGCGCGGCGAAGAGCCGGGTCCGGTCAACGTGACGGCACCGACACCTGCGGTCTCCACCACGACGGCCGCCGACGTCGACGCCGCCGCCGCCGGCGCCGTCATCGACCTTCTGCGCGAGACCGAACTGCTGCTCGAAACACTCGGTGCCACACCGGTCCCCGAGCTCCGCAGCGGCGGGCTGGGGGTCCGCGAAGTCAAACGGCTGACAAAGTTGACCGGCGTCGACGAACAGCGTCTCGGCCTCCTTTTGGAGATCAGCGCGGCGGCCGGCCTGATCGCCGCGGGGCTTCCGCGGCCGGAACCGCTCGACGGCGAGGGACCGTACTGGGCACCGACCGCCCAGTCCGACCGGTTCAACGATTTGCCGGCAGCCGAGCGCTGGCACTTGATGGCGACGACGTGGCTGAGTTTGCCGTCGCGCCCGGGCTTGGCCGGCCGCCGCGGACCCGACAACAAGCCGATCGCAGCGCTCTCGGATGCACTGTTCTCCACCGCCGCTCCGCTCGACCGCCGTCTGCTACTGGGCTTCCTGGCCGAGTTGCCGCCCGGGGTGGGGATCGATGCCCGGGAGGCGACGCGGACGCTGCTGTGGCGGCGTCCGCGCTGGGCGCTGCGGCTGCAGCCGGGTCCGGTCGCAGATCTGGTGTACGAGGCGACGGCTCTTGGTCTGGTGGGCCGGGGGGCGCTGAGCACTCCGGCACGGGCACTGCTGTCGGGTGCGCCCACCGACGACACCGTCGCCGCCATGGACCGGGTGTTGCCCGAGTCGATCAACTATTTCCTGCTGCAGGCGGACCTGACCGTCGTGGTCCCGGGGCCACTGAGACGGGAGTTGGCCGATCAGCTCGCCGAGGTTGCCACCGTCGAGTCCGCTGGCGCCGCAATGGTGTATCGGATCAGCGAATCATCGATCCGGCGTGCACTCGACATCGGACGAACCGCGGGATCGTTGCAGCAATTCTTTCTCAAGCACTCGAAAACACCTGTTCCGCAAGGTCTTAAATATCTCATCGACGACTTAGCGCGCCGTCACGGTCAGCTACGGGTGGGCATTGCGGCATCGTTCGTGCGCTGCGATGACGCCGCGCTGCTGGCGCAGGTAGCCGCAGCGCCGCTCGCCGAAGCGCTGCAGCTGAGGCTGCTGGCACCGACGGTGGCGGTCGCGCAAGCACCGATCGCCGAGGTACTGGCCGCCTTGCGCGAGGCGGGTTTCGCGCCTGCGGCCGAGGACGCCACCGGTGCCATCGTCGACCTGCGGGCGCGCGGCGCGCGGGTGGCCGACATGCCGCACCGGCGCTCGTACCGCAGCGTCAACCCGCCGACGACCCAAACGCTCGAGGCGATCGTCGCGATGCTGCGCAGAGTCGCCGCGGCGGCGCCGGCAATGCGCATCGACGCCGGTACCGCGGTGGTGCTCTTGCAGCAGGCGGTGCGGGATCAGACATCGGTGGTCATGGGATATGTGGATCCGGCGGGCGTGGCAACCCAGCGGGTCGTGTCGCCGATCAGTGTCCGTGGTGGTCAGCTGATCGCGTTCGATCCCGCATCGGGGCGGGTGCGCGAGTTCGCCGTGCACCGGGTCACGTCGGTGGTGTCGGTAGACGAAGGATAATGAACGCAATGACCGACGGGCCTCTGATCGTGCAGTCCGACAAGACGGTGCTGCTCGAAGTCGACCATGAACTCGCCAACGACGCACGGGCGGCGATCGCGCCGTTCGCGGAGCTGGAGCGGGCGCCGGAGCACGTGCACACCTACCGGATCACGCCGTTGGCGTTGTGGAACGCGCGCGCCGCGGGGCACGACGCCGAACAGGTGGTCGACGCGTTGGTCACCTACTCCCGATATGCGGTGCCCCAGCCGCTCCTCGTCGACGTCGTCGACACCATGGCCCGTTACGGACGGCTGCAGCTCGTCAAACATCCCGCGCACGGCCTGACGCTGGTCAGCCGGGACCGCGCGGTCCTGGAAGAAGTGTTGCGCAACAAGAAGATCGCGCCGATGCTCGGGGAACGCATCGACGACGACAACATCGTGGTGCATCCCAGTGAGCGCGGGCGCATCAAGCAGATGCTGCTGAAGATCGGTTGGCCCGCAGAGGACCTCGCCGGCTACGTCGATGGTGAGGCGCATCCGATCAGCCTGCGACAGGAAGGCTGGCACCTGCGTGACTACCAGGAGATGGCGGCGGAGTCGTTCTGGGCGGGTGGATCCGGGGTGGTGGTGTTGCCGTGCGGTGCGGGCAAGACGCTCGTCGGCGCGGCGGCCATGGCCAAGGCCGGTGCCACGACGTTGATCCTGGTGACCAACACGGTGGCGGGCCGGCAGTGGAAACGTGAACTGATCGCGCGAACATCGTTGACCGACAGTGAGATCGGCGAGTACTCGGGTGAGCGCAAGGAGATCAGGCCGGTCACGATCGCCACATACCAGGTGATGACGCGCCGGTCGAAGGGCACTTACCGGCATCTGGAGTTGTTCGACAGCCGCGACTGGGGGTTGATCATCTACGACGAGGTGCATCTGTTACCTGCGCCGGTGTTCCGGATGACCGCGGATCTGCAGTCACGACGCCGGCTGGGCCTGACTGCCACGCTGATTCGCGAGGACGGCCGCGAGGGTGACGTGTTCTCGCTGATCGGGCCAAAACGCTACGACGCGCCCTGGAAAGACATTGAGGCTCAAGGCTGGATCGCTCCGGCGGAGTGCATCGAGGTACGCGTGACGCTGACCGACAACGAGCGGATGCTGTACGCCACCGCCGAGCCGGACGAACGCTACCGCTTGTGCTCCACCGCGCATTCGAAGATCGCGGTGGTCAAGTCGATCCTCGACAAGCACCCCGAGGACCAGAGGCTGGTCATCGGGGCTTACCTCGACCAACTCGACGAGTTGGGAGCGGAACTGAACGCGCCGGTCATCCAGGGGTCGACCAAGACCGCCGAACGCGAGGCGCTGTTCGACGCGTTCCGAGCCGGCGAGGTGTCTACGCTGGTGGTGTCGAAGGTCGCGAACTTCTCCATCGACCTGCCGGAAGCATCAGTGGCAGTGCAGGTTTCAGGTACATTCGGGTCGCGTCAGGAGGAGGCGCAGCGGCTCGGCCGGCTGCTGCGACCGAAGGCGAGCGGCGGCGGGGCATTCTTTTACTCGGTGGTCGCGCGCGACACGCTCGACGCCGAATACGCCGCGCACCGGCAGAGGTTTCTCGCCGAGCAGGGCTACGGCTACGTCATCCGCGACGCCGACGACCTGCTCGGTCCCGCGCTGTGAAACCGTCTGCGCGTCCCATTTCGCTCATACGGGATTTAATGTTTCGTGGCTTTTTCTCCCAATTCGGCTCTAATAGGGTCCACCGATAACTATTATCGTCAGCGACAATAGTCACCCCGCCATTGGGATGACGGCACTCATGGGTCGACACCCGCAAGTGCATTCGGCGGAAACTTCGACCAAGCGAGCGTGTTCGGCAACAACAGCACTGCAAGGGCCGCCGGCGGCAATCAGACAGCCACCGCTTTCGGCGACAACAAATCGGTAAGCGCCGGCAACCCATTCGGGTGTAATTCATTCGGATAGGCCGATTGCTGAAACTTGGGCTGGTGGCTCTCCGCACGTCAGCTCAGCGCGGGGATGACCTCGCGTTCGAATAGCTCGATGCCCGATCGGTCGTAGGCGGCTTCGGGGAAGTAGCAGATCGCGTAGCTGCAGCCCAGATCGCGGATGGCGGTCAACTTCTCGACCACCTGCTCTGGGGTGCCCGTCGCGGCGTCGGTGCCGGTCGCGGTGATCATCGCGTCCGCGGCCTTTTCGCCGACGTGTGCGACCAGGCGATCCCGGATCCGGCCGAGCCGCTCTTTGAGCGTGGCGTCGGATTCACCCACCACGGCGGTGAAATTCGCCGACCGCACGATCGCTCCGAAATCGGTACCCACCTCCGTGCAGTGCTTGGCGAGGATTTCCGACTTCCGTTTGAAGGCTTCCGGCTCGGGCGTGAAGTTGGTGTACTGAGCGTACTTCGCCGCGACGCGTAATGTCTTTTTTTCACCGCCACCGGCGATCCACAGCGGGATACCGCTGGGCTGCAACGGCTTCGGCTGCACGATCGCCCCGTC
>JAFAWC010000380.1 GCA_019242135.1 Mycobacteriaceae bacterium
GCATCAGCTCGTAGCTGGGCCGGGTGCCCAGCAGTCCGATCGATCCGGTCACCCACGGCAGCTCATCGGACAGCACGTCCTTGCCCAGTAGCGCCTTCGCGCAGCCAGCACCGAGCACATCGGCGATCTCGGTGACCTCGGCGGCCGCCCCGCGTGCGCCGGAGCCCACCAGCATCGCCACCCGTTCGCCGGCGTTGATGACGTCGGCGGCCCGTCGCAGTCCTTGTTCGTCGGGCGCGACCTCGGGCCATTCGAAGCCCACGCTGGACGGCACCATCTTGAACGCGTGGGTCGGCGCGGAGTATTGGAGTTCCTGTACGTCGGCCGGAATGATGATCGCCGTCGGGCAGCGTCGGGTCATCGCGGTGCGGATCGCGCGGTCCAGCACGTTCGGCAACTGCTCGGGCACGGTCACCATCTGCACGTAGTCACTCGCGACGTCCTTGTACAGGCTCATCAGGTCGACTTCCTGCTGATAGGAGCCGCCCATCGCGCTGCGGTTGGTCTGCCCGACGATCGCGACCACCGGCACGCGATCCAGCTTGGCGTCGTATAAGCCATTGAGCAGGTGTATCGCCCCCGGCCCGGACGTGGCGGCGCACACTCCCACCCGGCCGCTGAACTTCGCGTAGCCGACCGCCTCGAACGCACACATCTCCTCGTGGCGCGCCTGGATGAACTTGGGCTTGTTCCCGGCCCGCCCCCAGGCCCCCAGCAGCCCGTTGATGCCGTCACCGGCGTAGGCGAACACTTTGTCGACATCCCAGTCGCGGAGCCGTTGCAGCACAAAGTCAGCGACGGATGTTGCCATCGGACACCCTCTTCCGTGATTGAAGATCAATTCACGAAATGGATTACCCCCCGGCCGCGCGGCCTAGACAGGATGGCGGTGACAACGCGTGCCCACCGATGCGCCGCTCGCGCGAAGAGCAGAAATCCCCGATGAGGTCGACCAGCCGGGGCCACACCGCACGCGGCAGGTCGTGGCCCATCCCGGCGATGGTCTCCAGCCGGGCATCCGGGATCGCCGTAGCCGTGGCCGCGCCTCCGGTGGGATGGACCATTCGGTCGCGGTCGCCGTGGATCACGAGGGTGGGCACGTCGATCTGCCGCAATTCCCGGGTGCGGTCACCGGAGGCGAAGATGCCGGCCAGCTGGCGCGGCACGCCATCGGATGTGTGGTCGCGGTCCCAGTCCATGCCCGCGCGTTGGGTGACCCACTGCTCGTCGAACGGGAAACCGTGCGACCCGATGTGCCGGAAGATCATCACCGCCCGGCGGATCGCTTGGTCGCGGGTGCGCGGCGGGCGTGCCGTGGCCAGCCGCCACCACGTCGACACCGCCGGGCGGCCGATGCCCGGCGCGCCGGTCGTGGACATCAGCGACGTCAGGGTCCGGACCCGCCTCGGATAGTGCGCGGCGACGGTCTGGGCGATCATGCCACCCATCGAGATGCCCACCAGGTGCGCGTCCGGGTGGCCCAGCGTGTCGAGAAGCCCGACCGTGTCGCGCGCCATATCGCCGAGGTGGTACTGGCGGGAATGGCTGCCGCCCCGCACGATTGCCCACGGTTTGGGTGCTGGAAAACTCATGTGCGTCGACCGGCCGACGTCGCGGTTGTCGATCCGCGTCACCAGGAACCCGCGCCCCGCGAGCGCCTCGGCGAACTCATATGGCCACGAATGCAATTGCTGACCAAGTCCGGGGATCAGCACGATCGGCGCACCGCCAGCGTTGCCAATCTCGTCGTAGCACAGTCGAATTCCCCTGCCGACGTCGACGATGCGCTCGGTCATGCGATTACCCTCTCCTTCTGCAGGCGGGCGGCGTCGCCCAATCCACAGCCACGGCGGTACACCACCGCACGGCCGCCGTGCGCGGGCGCGGTCGTGACGCCCCGCGAATGCGCAGGCTCGCCTTTGGCGTAGGTGGTAGCGAACTCGAATTCACGCAGTAAGGTGCGCAGCGTCACGTTCATCTCCATGTTGGCGAACGCCGCGCCGATGCAGCGGCGCACGCCGCCACCGAACGGAATCCACGTATGAGTGTCAGGGGTGGTGCCGAGGAACCGGTCGGGGTTGAACGCCTTGGCATTCGGGAAATTCTCCTCTGATGCATGCGCCAGCCCGATACTGACGATTACGATGTGATTCGCCGGGATCACCCACTCGCCCAGCCTGATTCGCGTGCGAGTCATCCGCAGCGTGCCGTCGACCACTGGACGTGTCCGCTGCACCTCCCAGATCGTGGCCTGCTGCAGCTGCGACCCGCCGGCATCGGCCTCCTCGGTCAGCCGGGCCAGCAGGCGTGGATGCCGGCGCAGCCGCTCGACCGTCCACGCCAGCGTGGTGGCGGTGGTCTCGTGACCGGCGGTCAGCAGGGTCAGCAGTTCGTCGGCGACGTGGCGGTCACAGATCGGCTCGCCGTTCTCGTAGCGCGCAGCCAGCAGCATCGACAGCACGTCGCTGCGTTCGTCGAACGCCGGATCGGAGCGGGCCTCGGCGATGAGACGGTCGATGATCTCGTCGTAGCGGCGCCGGTAGGCCAGGAACCGGCCCCACGGGCTCCAGCGCCCGAGGTCGCGGCGGGCGAACTCGGGCAGCACGGCCAACCGTGAACCCAGTGCGACGGCCGGCGGCAGCAGCTCACGCAGCTCGTCGAGCGCGCCGCCTTGTGCGCCGAACACCGCACGCAAGATCGCGTTGAGCGTGATCCGCATCATCGGCTGCAGCGTCTGGAACTCCTGGCCTTCGGGCCAGCCGGCGATTTCGCGCCTCACCTCCTCTTCGACAAGGTGCTCGTAGCCCTGCATTCGTTTGCCGTGAAACGGCGGGACGAGCAGCTTGCGGCGCTCGCGATGCTCGTCTCCGTCCAGGCTGAACGTCGAACCGGGGCCGAGGATGACACCGAGGTTCGACGCCCGCCCGACTCGCTCGGCGCTGCTGGTGAACAGATCCTTGATGACGGCAGGATCGCTGATCACCACCGCGTCGCCGAAGATCGGCAGTTTCAGGGTGAACGCGGAGCCGTACCGCTTCGCGAGCGCGCCGACGGTCCGGCCGCGGCCGGCCACGAAACCGATTCCCGCAAGGAGCTTCGGTATCGGCGGTGCGGGCGGGAGCCGCACGGGATCTGTCGTCGCTTCACCCATGTCGCCCCTCTCGTCGCGCCGCATCGCGGTACTCCAAGGTACCACCCGACGGTACTACGCGGTACCGCGAGCCCCCAGCGTCACCACGAACACCACCATGTCGCCGAACCGCCGCCGACACGACGGGTATGGTGCCGACGTGACATCCGGCCAGCGCGATCACGGCGACCCGGGTGACGCGCCGTCCGCGCCGCCGCCGCTGGCACCGGTCGTCAATGCGCGCCGTCCGTCGCCCGCCGAGGAGGCACGCACGATCGCGGCCTCCACCAACGTGGGCACACTGGCGACGCTGACCAGCGCCGGGGACCCCTGGGCGTCGTTCGTCACATACGGTCTGCTCGGCGGCGCCCCGGTGCTCTGCGTGTCACGGCTGGCAGAGCATGGCCGAAACCTCGACGAGGATCCCAGGGCCAGCCTCGCGATCGTCGCCCCGGGCACCCGTCCCGATCCACTGGAAAGCCGACGAATCACGTTGGCCGGCACCGCCGAACGCCCCGTAGGTGACGAGCGGGCCGCCGCGCGCGACGCGCACCTCGCCGCGATCGACGCCGCCAGGTACTACATCGACTACAGCGACTTCACGTTGTGGGTGCTGCGCGTGGCCCGGGTGCGGTGGGTGGGTGGTTACGGCCGAATGGATTCTGAAACGGGCGCGGAGTACCTGGCCGCCCTTCCCGACCCGATTGCGCCCCTTGCCTCCGCCGCGATCGGGCACCTCAACGCCGACCACGCCGACGCACTGGCCGCAATGGCCCGGGCGCTCGGTGGGTATCCCGACGCGGAGGCCGCGACGTGTACCGGCGTTGACCGCTACGGGCTTGAGCTTAGGGTTGCCAGCCATCGCGGAATCGCCTACACGCGTGTGGGTTTCGCCGATCCGATCGGTTCGATCGAAGAATTACGCTCTGCGACAGTGAAATTGGTGCACCAGGCCAGAGAAGCCATATCGAGATCTTCACCTTGACCGCTTGATGGCGAGGGGTTTGTCGCCAGACTGCGGTGACGGACGAGGCGGTTGTCCGGCGAAATACATGCCGTCCGGACCGACAATGCCCAGCTGCTCGCGAAGGCAAGAGCTGCGCGGCCGCCGCCGTAGACCTCCGTAACAATCCTCTGCGGTAGTCGCGACCGAGCGCCCGAAGACCAATATTCTCCGAACAACAGAATCGAGTTCACGTCTAGATCCCTCCACGCGCGTGTTTTGCGTTCTACGCTAAAGGAGTGAGGACCGCTTTCCGCGAGCAGCTTGAGGGGCTGACCGCTTCCCTGGCGGTGATGTGCGAACTGTCGGGTACCGCGATGGGCGTGGCGACCCGAGCGTTGATCGAGGCGGATGTGGTGGCCGCCGAAGAGGTCATCGGCCATCATGGTCGGCTCTCGGAGATGAGAACTCAGGCTGAGCAGCACGCGATTACGTTGCTGGCGTTGCAGGCTCCCGTGGCCAGAGATCTGCGGGCGGTGGTCGGATCGCTTCAAATCGCCGCCGATGCCGAGCGCATGGGCGGCTTGGCGCACCATGTGGCTCGCATCGTCCGACGCCGCCATCCCGTCGCTGTGCTGCCCGAAGAGATGACAGTATTTTTCGCCGAGATGGGACACGCCGCGGTGGACATGAGCACGAGCGCCGGCGATGTTGTGCTGTCGTGCGATCCGAGGCAGGCCGCCCAGTTACGCCAGCAGGACGAGGCGATGAACGCCTTGCATTACGAGGTGCTCTCGGCGTTGGTGGATCGGGAGTGGAACCACGGTGTCGAGACCGCGGTGGATGTCACGTTGTTGGGCCGGTTTTATGAGCGGTTCGCCGACCACGCCGTCGAGATCGGTCGACGCGTGATCTTTCAGGCCACCGGACAGTTCACGGAATCGAGCGCATCCAACTAAGGGAATAGACTGAGGTGGCAGCGATTTGCCCATGCTCAGTTTGCACCTTCTCAGTCAACGCGACTTGCCCCACCTGACTCGACCGTCGCCGCGAAAGCGATCTCTCACCGTCAACGGGGGCGCGTCCTGGGGTCGGACGCCGGACCCGTCCGGTTCTTCGCCGCGCGATTAGGTCGCCCGCCGTTGTCGCGCCGTCCAGCTACCAACCTGCGCAATATGCAGAGATGCAAGTTCGATCCGCGTCAGAACAAAGGCTCAGTTTGTAATCCGCAATGCTTGCGAATCACCTCGTAGTCGCGATCACGATGTGCCACAGTGACCCCGATCCGCAACGCCATCGCGGCCACCTGGCAATCGATCAGGCTGCGTACGGTGTCACCGCCGCGACGACAGCGCCGGTGGATAGCGGCCGCGTCTTCTGCGTCGCGCACCGGGGCATGCGGCTCGATGTCGAACCGCTGCAGTAGTCGCCTCCGCAGTGCTGCTTTGGCCTCGTCCGTCGTACCAATCAGCAGCTCCATCATCACGACCTCAGGCACGATCACCTTCGCGTCGGCGGCAATCCGATCTGCTAGCCAGCGGCTGGCGAACGAGTCAGCCGTGGACATAAATTCGATCCAGACAGAAGTGTCGACAATCATCTAAGACTGGTCTGCGAGTCCGGTGGCCGCGTCCGAAAACGATTCGATCTCATCATTGGTGAAATCGAAGCCGCTGCCCTGAAGCGCCAACGCCTCATCGCGACCTAGCGGTTCGCCAACGAGTCTGCGTAGGGCGAGGTCAACGGCACTCCGCTTCGAATCCAGTCGGTACATTCGCTGCGCGGCGGCCACAAGTTCGTCGTCGATATCGATGTTGGTCCGCGACATGACACCATGATACACCATGATGTGTACCGATCGAATATCAGTTTCGTCCGCGAGTGGCCGCACCCTCGGGCGACGCCGCGCAGACATCCTGGCGTTCTTCGACCACCACGCCTCCAACGGCCCCACCGAAGCCATCAACGGGCGCCTGGAAGCATTGCGCCGCAACGCCCTCGGATTCCGCAACCTCACCCACTACCGCTGGCGATCACTACTGCACAGCGGCGCACTCCTTGTCAATGCCATCTGAATTACGAAGAGCTGCTTTGTCTTCAGATTCAGGGCCAAGGCAGATTCCGTCTTGTCTTCCAGCTACGTGGCCAATCCGAATTTCTCAAGGAGGGTGAGCCAATCCGGGGTTGTGACAACATGGGTGGGGTATTTCGTGGTCGTCGGCAATGATTTGGGCCACGTCGGCACACCGGTATAGATGGCGCCACGTCGGGCCCTGTTAGGCGGCATACCCGGCGGGAGGGGCCCAATGCTCAGTGATGGCAGACCAGGAACGCCCACGACCAGCACGGGCATCCGCTCACACCAAAAATCGGGGATGATGTCGGTGCCGGACGAGTAGTGTCTGTACTCTTTCGGTGTTGCGGTCACCTGCGCAAGCCGAGCCGAGGTAATGAGCGCATTCGTGGTCAAGTCGATCACCCGGATCGCATCCTTGCTCACCTCCATGGCCAGGGCCGGGTGCGCGCCGTTGAAGTTAAGCCGCAACGCATTTCGCCACACGCTTCGCCGACTAAAGATTTCATGTAACACACAGCGGATCGGTTCGTCCGAGGCCACTGACTGCGGCCCCGCAGCCATCTGCGCGTCAGGCAACTGCGCTGAGTGCCCAACCGCTTCGGCCTGCTGACGTTGCAGCTCCGCCTTTGGCGGCGGAAACCCTTCCTGCGGTGGCTGCGTGGCCGCGCCCTGCTGAGACTTCATTTGCTCCTCAACGCGGTCAAGAAACGCGTCAACCTTGGCTTCGTGATAGCCGCGTTTTCCGAGGGGCGGCTTGGAGAAAGCGATGTTGCGGACCTGCGCTG
>JAFAWC010000697.1 GCA_019242135.1 Mycobacteriaceae bacterium
CCTTCGTACTCGTAACAGGTACAGTTTCCGCCCGTATCCTGCGGAGTGGTCTATAGCAAACTGAGAGATTGCTGACGGAAGATGCGCCGTCGCGCGGCCTCGTCAGGCCCGCGCTGACGCCGACGCCGGAGGGGCGGGCGGCGCGAAAGGTTATCGTCGAGACTCTTCGTCAATCTGCGCAGAGACGGCATCGGTCGCGGTGAGGTAGGGCCTGGAGAGCCCGAGCGCGACGGCGGTCACGACGACCAGCACGTACACCGGAAGCAGATGTTCAAGGTGGGTATAGCCGATCACGAAGTGAATCGTCAGCGCGGGCACCGTACCGAAGGCGTAGCCCAGCAGCAGAGACCACCACACCCAGCGTTCGCCGCGACGCCATCCCCACAGGCCGATCAGCAGCACTGCCAGCCCGGCGCCTACCAGCGCGCCTCCGAACCCGGCGCGATCATGGGCGATGAACGGCAACAGGTGCGCGTTGGCGGACCGCAGATCGGCGGAGCTGGTCGCCATGAACATCAGGTCAGTGGGCACAAACACGGTGGTCAGTCCGACGGTCGAGATGGTGATCCCGGCCACGAACAGTCCGCCGCCCAGACCGATCATCAACAGTTGTCCCCACAGGGCGCGGCGGCGCTGTGACTCGGGACCCTCCACGATCGGCGGCCAGCACGGCCGCCCGGGCGCCCGCCACACCGCAAGCAGGAACATCGGAAACAAGACGATCACGACCAGCGTGTGAAGCGGTTCGATGAACCCGGTGACAAGAAAATAGAAGAGGGTCAGAAACGTCACCAGGCCCGAGATGAGCAAGGCGTTGCGTGCCCAGCGGTGTCCCTGCCGGATCCCGCCCCACGCTAACCCGATGTAGAGCACTCCAATGCCGATCATGTTGCCGGCCATCGTGAGTCGGTCGTGCTGAAGAAACCCGACCAGGTGGGGATTGATGCCGTGAAGGCCAGTCACGGACGTGCCCAAGTAGGCACGGTCATACCACAGCAGCACCGGCCCCATGGCGATAGCAGCCGCGCCGGCCCCCGCGACGATCATTCCGACCCCGACGAGGATGCCCCACACCCACGCCGGCCATCGAAGTGGGTTCACCGGTACGTCACGCAGCCGTGGTGGCGGCGATATGGGGATGCGGGCCTCGATCACCCTGTTGAACCAGCCCGGTCCAGCCGCGATTAAAACCGCGGGGCTGGCCAGCACCGTTGCCGACGGCCGCGCCAAAGCCGCCAACGCCCGGTCGATCTGCGGTTCAGTGAGTCGAACGCGGTCCGGCTCAACGCCATGGGTGACCCCGTCGACGTAGGGTCCAACCGCCTCGGCGGCATCCGCTGTCTCCGCAAGGGCGCTGACCCGGCACCTGCGGTCCGCGGTGGCGCGTCGAACAAGTTCGGCGTCGGCAGCGGTCACCGGGCCGATCTCGATGACACTCGCGCCCTGCACCGGCAGCACCGCGACGGCTTCGCGCGCGATCGCCGGCGGAACCGATGCGCCAAAGCGACCATTCCACTGCGGCGGGATATGTGGATGGTCGAACACCCGCGGGATCCAACGGCGGCCGCCAAAACGCGTGACGAGCACCGCCAGTAATCGCATCGCCCACACGTAGGTGCGGCGCTCACCCAAAACTGCGGTCGCGATCGGGCGCAATGGCAGGTAGGTCCAATCCGGCACGCAATAAGTGTGGCAGGCGCAAAGCTGACACCGGGCGCTGAAACTGAATCTGCGTTTCGGGGCACGAATTCGTCGATTACGCGGTATTCGCTGCTCCGACACGCGATCGTGAGAGATGCGGATGCCGCGGCGCCGATGTGGCTGACCGCGACCGCGCCGGGGGGATGACAAAGGAAGTAGAGATGAAGAAACTGGGAGCAGCGTTATTCACAGCAGTTGCGATGGCCGTGGCACCGGTGGCCATCGCACCGGTGTCGCACGCCGATGTGTGCGGCGACGTCGGCGGCCGCCACGTCGATGTCGGCGGATGTACGCACGTCGGAGCGGATGTCGCTGCGGGAGCCGCGGTGGCCGACGCGAACGACGCTGCCGCGCAAGCCGCCACCGGCCAGCAGCCCTGCTACACGCCGGCCGGCGTGCCCTACTACACACCCGACGGCGACCCCTGCTGACACAGATCGTCTCCGCACGATCGCGCGGTCAGCCCCGGGGCAAAGCCCGCGGGTACTCCATCCGCGCAGCGGTGCGCTCGGCGAGCTCACGGCCGAACTCGCGCTCGACGAGCCACAGCGCGAGATCAATGCCGCTCGTAACGCCGCCGCTGGTGAGCAAATCACCGTCGTCGACCACCCGGTCCTTCACCAGCGTCGCCCCCGTCGCCGCCAAGTCCTGCCAAGCGGTGTGATGAGTTCCGGCCCGTCGGGTTCCGACGATCCCGGCGTGGGCTAGCAGCATGGTTCCGGTGCAGACGCCGGCGACGACATCGGCGGTCTTGGCGGCATCCGCCAGAAGCGGCAGCCACTCGCCGCGCTGCACCTCACCCCAGGCACCCGCATCCGATCGGGCCGCCCAGCCACCACCGGTCACCACGATGACGTCGGCCTCACCGACCACGAAGGTCCCATCAGGAACGAAACGCAGTCCATAGGCGCCGGTCACGACGGACTGCGGGGTTCGCGTCACCAGACGCACAGTCAGAGCGGCGCCCGCCGTGCCGGCGCTGCGCATCACTTCCATGGGGCCGATCGCATCCATCTCGTCGAGACCGTCGTAAACCACGATGTCAACCAGCATCGGGCCAGACTACGAGCGATACCGCGACTCGAATTCCCACTCTCACTTTATCGGGTGCCCGGGGGCTTGCGGCAAGACCGGGGTCGT
Organism: Mycobacteriaceae bacterium; assembly: GCA_019242135.1. Taxonomy (GTDB): domain Bacteria; phylum Actinomycetota; class Actinomycetes; order Mycobacteriales; family Mycobacteriaceae; genus Mycobacterium. Next base: position 2,842 of record JAFAWC010000697.1, read on the forward strand.
GCCTCAAAATCACCGTCCGGGGCCAGAAGCTGCAGAAATGAGAGTCGGTATGGGTGTGTTGTCGTCGTCCGGGGCGCGCGGGGAGGTCGAACCGGTGGCCGGCCATGCGGTGGTGGTCGCGGGGGGCGGCCCGACCGGGCTGATGTTGGCCGGTGAGCTCGCGCTGGCGGACATCGACGTCGCGATTGTCGAGCGGCGCGCCGGCCACGACCTCATAGGTTCGCGTGCCGGCGGTCTGCACTCGCGCACCATCGAGGTGCTCGATCAGCGTGGAATCGCCGATCGGTTCCTTTCGCAGGGACGGGTGGCTCAGGTGGCGGGCTTCGCCCAGATTCGTCTCGACATCAGCGACTTTCCCACCCGGCACCCCTACGGGCTCGCGCTGTGGCAGAACCACATCGAGCGCATTTTGGCCGGCTGGGTCGACGAACTGAAAGTGCCGATTTATCGCGGGCGCGAGGTGACGGGTATCGCCCACGACAGCGCCGGCGTCGATGTCGCGATGGCGGGCGGCTTGTCGCTGCGCGCGGGATATCTCGTCGGATGCGACGGAGGGCGCAGTCTGGTCCGTAAGGAAGCCGGCATCGCGTTTCCGGGCTGGGATCCGACAGTGAGCTATTTGATCGCCGAGGCGCAAATGTCTTTCGAGTCCGGCGACGCTCCGCAATGGGGAATCCGACATGACGCCCTCGGTGTCCATGCCCTGTCCAGGCTGGAAGATGGCGGGCCGGTGCGGGTGATGGTGACCGAGCAGCGCCTCGGGGCTGCCGGCGAACCGAGCGTGCGCGATCTGAGCGAGGCGCTCATCGCCGTGTACGGAACCGATTACGGGATCCACAGTCCGATCTGGATTTCCAGGTTCACTGATATGGCCCGGCAGGCCGCGGCCTACCGCGACGGACGGGTTCTGCTGGCCGGCGACGCCGCACATGTGCACAGCCCGGTGGGCGGGCAGGGCCTCAACACGGGTGTGCAGGACGCGGTGAATCTCGGATGGAAGCTGGCCCAGGTGGTCAAGCAGACCTCGCCCGCGAGCCTTCTGGACAGCTACCATGCCGAACGGCACCCGGTCGCGGCCCGCGTGCTGCGCAACTCGATGGCGCAAGTTGCGCTTCTTCGCCGCGTAGACGACCGTACGAAGGCGTTGCGCGAGACAGTTTCTGAACTCCTCGCCATGGAGGAGCCGCGTAGCCGATTCGCCGCGATGATGTCGGGTCTGGACATCCACTACGACCTTGGTGAGGGACACCCGCTTCTCGGTCGCCGCATGCCAGATCTCGACCTCGTCACCGTCGACGGTCCGCTGCGGTTATTCACCCTGCTGCACGACGCGCGGCCGGTACTGCTCAACCTCGGTGAGCCCGGCGATGTCGACATCGCCGGGTGGTCCGACCGGGTCCAGGTGGTCGATGCGAAATACGGTGGGGACTGGCAGCTTCCGGTACTGGGTGTCGTCACTGCTCCCACTGCCGTGTTGATTCGACCTGACGGGTATGTCGGCTGGGTGGGCGATCACAGCCACCTCGGGCTGCGCGACGCCCTCGTCACCTGGTTCGGACCGCCGCGCGGTTAAGTCGGGCTGAGCCCGCCGGATACCTGCCGAACCGTTTGTATCTCGTTGTTCTGATAGGGCCGTCCAGTGGGCTGCAGAAGGTCGCTGAACCAAACTTTCGGAGGCGTTGTGTACGGGTGGTCCCAGGAATCCCACGGCAGATACGTCTGGGTCTTACCGGCTACGAAACCCCAGTTGAGCGCACCAACGTTGTGCTGCTTCGCAATTGGCAGTATGCCGTCGACGGTGCTGCCCAGGGGGCGCGCGAGGTACTCGGTGCACAGGACGGGTCGGCCCAGTGGAAGAAGTTCAGCGATCCGGTTTTCGAAGTTGGCCGGTTTGTCGTAGCAGTGGAATGTGATCACGTCGGCGTTGTCAAGTTGTATGCCGTTGATTGCGCTGCGGTTCCCGGGATCTCCCCAGTTCCCCTGCCAGACGGCACTTGTCAATGGTTGAACAGGATCAACTGAACGCGCCCACCGGAACACTTGGGGGAGCAGCGCAGCGACAAGCTCCTGCTTGTCTTTCCTCTCCACCTTGCTATAGACGCGCGCGG
>JAFAWC010000081.1 GCA_019242135.1 Mycobacteriaceae bacterium
GCCGCCGTCACCGCAGACACTCGACCGCTTGGTCACCGCCTACGGTCGCGGCCGGAACCTGAAGGCGTTGACTCGAGCAATCCTCACCGACACCGAATTTGTCAATAGCCGGGGGACAAGAGTCAACGCGCCGGTCGAATGGCTCGTCGGGGTGATCCGCACGCTGGGCGTCGCGGTCGACGCGCCGGCGCGGATGAAGCTAGTGAACGCCACGCTGCGCGGGCTGGGGCAACGACCGTTCTATCCGCCGGACGTCGGCGGGTGGCCGCACGGCCGGGTGTGGATGTCGACCGCCAGCGCCGATATGAGGATGCGCTCCGCGAGTCAGCTGGCGCGCGCCGGTGATCTGTCCACCGTCGAAGACGCCGCTGCCGACGAACGGATCGACGCCGTCGGCTATCTCATCGGGGTAGGGGCATGGTCGGACCGAACCGTCACGGCGCTAAAGCCGTTGGTGCGCAATCCGGTCCAGCTTGTGGCCGTCGCTGTCAACACGCCCGAATACCTGACGTCATAGCGAGTGCCGATGCCCGATCTGAATCGCCGCAAGTTTTTGATCGCCAGCGCCGGCTTGGGCGCGGTCGGCCTGCTGTCGGGTGCGTGCGCCATCAGCTGGCCCGACCTGATGCGGGAGGCCAAACACCGGCCCCTGTCCGAGGGCAGCGGTGTGCTGGTGATCCTCACGCTGTATGGCGGCAACGACGGCATCAACACGGTGATTCCCTACGCTGACAATACTTATCATGACGCGCGGCCCGAACTGGCTTATGCGCCAGCCGATGTGCTTGCCTTAGACGGTCAGCTCGGACTCAATCCGGCGCTGAAGGGTTTGGCTCAGCAATGGCGCAACCGGAAGCTGGCGATCGTGCGCGGCGTGAGCTATCCGCAACCCGACCACAGCCACTTCCGGTCGATGGACATCTGGCAGACCGCCTCCCCCGCCGAACCCGTGTCGACGGGCTGGATCGGCCGCTGGCTCGACGCGACGGGCGACGATCCCCTGCGTGCGGTCAACATCGGCGCCGTGTTGCCACCGCTGGCGGTCGGGGAGAAGGCGACGGCGGCGGCGCTGTCGGTCGGCGCCAAGCCGCCGTCGCGCCAGCTCGAAGCCACGATGGCCGCGCTGGGCCGCGACGATCCCAAGGACACCCCGGCGATGGCCGCGGTGTGCGCCGCCTACCGAGCGGCCGGAAAGGCCGACGCCACATTCGCCTCGATCGGCCCCGGCGGCACCCCGGCGGGCAACGCACTGGCGGCGCAGCTGGCCATGGTCGCCAAGTGCGTGAAGGCCGGCGTCCCGACCCGGGTGTACATGGTCCAGCTCGGCGGCTTCGACACCCACGCCGACGAGCGGGGCACCCAGCAACGCCTCCTGAAGACCCTCGACGACGCGCTGAGCGGGTTCCTGCGCGACATCGCCGCGGACCGCCACGGCAAGAACGTCGTCGTCATGGCGTACTCGGAGTTCGGCCGCCGGGTCGCGGCCAACGCCTCGCAGGGCACCGACCACGGCACTGCCGGACCGGTTTTCGTCGCCGGGCAACCGGTCAAGGGCGGGTTCTATGGCGACGAGCCGAGCCTGACCGATTTGGACAACGGAGACCTCAAGGGCACCACCGACTTTCGTGACATCTATCACGAACTGCTGGCACGCGTCGTGGGCACCGACCCCGCGCCGTCCGTCGGCACCGGCCGCACCGACCTCGGGTTGCTGGCGTGAGCGCCGACCCGAAGGGGCCCTACGCCGCCGCGGCGCGGTTGATGCGACGGTTCTGACGCCAGTCGCGCACGGTGGCGATCGCGGTCTTGAGGCCGCGGCGCCGCCCCGTCGCCGGGTCGGTGGCCGCGAAACCGGGTTCCAACTCGGCGAACATCCGCTCGCTGCACGTCTCCGGTGCGTCGTCGGTGCTTGCGCTCAGGTACTCGTTGGGCAGCGATAGCTTCGCGATCGTGCGCCACGCCTTGCCGTACTGCACCAGGAAGGAGCCCGTGGTGTAGGGCAGGTCGTACTTGTCGCAGACCTGCCGCACCCGCACGGAGATCTCCGCGAGCCGATTGCTCGGCAGGTCCGGATACAGGTGGTGCTCAATCTGATACGACAGGTTGCCGGTCATGAACGCCATCACCGGACCGGCGTCGATGTTCGCGCTGCCCAGCATCTGGCGCAGGTACCACTGGCCCTTGGTCTCGTTAGCCAGATCGCTTTTGGTGAACTTCTCTGCACCGTCGGGAAAATGGCCGCAGAAGATCACCGCGTTGGCCCACACGTTGCGGATGACGGTGGCCGTCAGGTTCGCGGTCGCGGTGGACTTGAACGTCGCCCCGGGTGACATCGACGTCAGCGCCGGAAACGCGACGTAGTCCTTGACCAGCTGCCTGCCGGCCTTGGCCGACATCTCGCGCATCCTCACCTGCGTCGCCTTGCGATTCGCGCGTCCCTTGAACAGCTTGCCGATCTCCAAGTGCTGCAACGCAACGCCCCACTCGAAGCCCAGCGCGAGGATGGTGTTCCACAGCACGTTGAGGATGTTGAACTTCTTCCAGCGCTGGTCTCGGGTGACCCGCAGCATGCCGTAACCGACGTCGTCGTCCATCCCGAGGATGTTGGTGTACTTGTGGTGCTGGAAGTTGTGGGTGAACCGCCAGTGTTTGGCCGCCCCGCCCATGTCCCACTCCCACGACGACGAGTGGATCTCCGGATCGTTCATCCAGTCCCACTGGCCGTGCATGACGTTGTGGCCGATCTCCATGTTTTCGATGATCTTGGCCAGCGCGAGGGTAGCGGCACCGGCCAACCAGGCCGGGCGCTTGGAACTGGCGGCCAGAATCACCCGTCCGGCCACCTCCAGCGAGCGTTGTGCGGCGATGGTGCGACGGATGTAGCGCGCGTCGCGTTCACCGCGAGCGTCTTCGATGTCTTGGCGTATGGCGTCCAGTTCGACGGCCAAGCTCTCGATATCCGCGTCCGTGAGATGGGCGAACGCGGGGACGTCTGAGATAGCCAACGCATCCTCCTTTCCTCGAGGTCGCTACCTACGTTAACGTAACCTACGTCAACGTAGGTTACCAGCCGGTAATGGTTAGACGTCGAGCACGCAATCTCCTGATGCCGCCGAGATACAGGTCTGCACTCGCGTGCCCGGCTCGTGCTCGGCGCCGCTGCGCAGGTCGCGCACGTGTCCGTCGACCAGATCCACCACGCACGACTGGCAGATGCCCATCCGGCAACCGAACGGCATCGGCACGCCGGCGTTCTCACCGGCATCCATCAGCGACATGGCGGCGTCGGCGGTCACGGTCTTGCCGCTGCGGGCAAATGTCACAGTGCCGCCGTGGCCGTGCGGTGCGGCCTTGCTCACCGCGAACCGCTCGAGGTGCAGTTTCGCCGCGATGCCCGCGTCCCCCCACACCCGCTCAGCCGCCTCGAGCATCCCCTGCGGCCCGCATGCCCACGTTTCGCGCTCGCGCCAGTCGGGCACCTCGTCGGCGAGCCGGCGCAGATCCAGCCGCCCCTGGGTGCGCGTGGTCCGCACCCGCACCCGGTAACCCGGCTGCTCGCGCGCCAGCTGCTCCAACTCAGTGGCGAACATCACATCCGATGGTGTTGGCGCGGAATGGATGTGGACCACATCGGCGATCTGGTTCCGGCGCGCCAGCGTGCGCAGCATCGACATCACCGGCGTGACTCCGGAGCCTCCGGTGAGAAACAGCATCGCTCGCGGCGCCGGATCGGGCAGCACGAAGTTGCCCTGCGGGGCGGCCAGCCGCACGATCGTGCCCGGGGCGACGCCGACGACCAGATGCGTCGACAGAAATCCCTCGGGCATCGCCTTGACGGTGATCGTGATGGTGCGGGCGGACCGCGACGTGACCGGGCTTGACGTCAATGAGTAGGACCGCCAGCGCCAGCGCCCCTCAACGAGCACCCCGATGCCGACGTATTGACCCGGCTGATAGTCGAATTCGAATCCCCAGCCCGGCTTGATCACCAGCGTGGCCGAGTCGGTGGTCTCGCGACGGATGTCGAGGACGCGGCCGCGAAGTTCGCGGGCCGACCACAGCGGA
>JAFAWC010000417.1 GCA_019242135.1 Mycobacteriaceae bacterium
CCGATTTCCATTTGAACGCCCGGCGTGACGACGTCGACCGTGCCGTCCGGTAGCAGTGAGGTGACCAGGCGGGTCGCCGCACCCAGGACGGGTCGCTGCCCGAATGCGGCCGTCAACAACGACAGATGCCGCATCCCATTCATGATCGGCACGATCCTGGTCTCTGTTGAAACAGCTCCGCCGATGTCGGCTATGGCCGATTCGACCGCGGCAGTGCGCACGGCGACGACGATGACGTCATAAGCGTGGCGAAGGTCGGCGGCGGTGACCGCATCGACCGGGGTCGTGATGGGCTGGGGTCCGTTTCGGGTGCCTCGGATCCGCAGACCGTCGGTCAGGAGCCGGTCACGCGTCGGCTGATGGACGAGGAAGGTGACGTCGCGCCCCGCGGCCACCAACTGGGCGCCGATGTAGCCGCCGGCGGCTCCGGCCCCAACGATCAAAGTGCTCATGATGGATATCCTTCGCGCCTGCGTTCGATGCCACCGATAATCCCGCGGCCGATCCGCGCGTCGCGGTAGCAGAATGGCGATATGGACGGCAAGCGTGTCGCGCTGGCGCTCGGCAGCGGCGGCGCGCGCGGTTATGCCCACATCGGAGTGATCGGTGAACTGCGCGACCGCGGCTACGAGATCGCCGGGATCGCGGGTTCGTCGATGGGCGCGCTCGTCGGGGGCCTGCATGCGGCCGGCGCACTCGACGAATTCGCCGAGTGGGCCAAGTCGCTGAGCCAGAGCGGGGTGTTGCGGTTGCTCGACCCGGCGTGGCGAGGGCCGGGCTTCTTCCGTGCCGAGAAGGTGCTCGATGTCGTCAGGGAGCTGCTCGGCGACGCCCAGATCGAGCAGCTGCCGATGCCCTTCACCGCGGTCAGCACCGATCTGATCGCCGGCAAATCGCTTTGGCTGCAACGGGGGCCGCTCGATGTCGCGATTCGTGCGTCGATCGCGATACCGGGGATGTTCTCGCCGTATATCGCAGACGGACGCGTCCTGGCTGACGGCGGGATCCTCGACCCCTTGCCCGTCGGCCCCCTGGCCGGAGCGAACGCCGACGTGACGATCGCGGTGAGTTTGAGCGGCGATGACTTCGACGGCAATCGCTATCGGCGCTCTGAGGATGAACCCAATGCCGCGGCCGAGTGGTTCAACCGCATGGTCAAGAGCACCTCTGCGCTGCTCGAAACTCCCGCCGCCCGTTCGGTGCTGAGCCGATTCGGCGCTCCGGGCGACGACGAGGCCGATGAGGAATTGGCCGAGGCAGTCGAGGACGGCGACGACGTGGCCGCGGCCTCGGCAATGATTCCGAAGCTCGGCAGTTTCGAGGTGATGAACCGCACGATCGACGTCATGCAAGCCGCGTTGGCGCGCCACCACTTGGCCTCGTACCCACCCGACGTCCTCATCGAGGTGCCGCGAAGTTCGTCGCGGAGCCTGGATTTTCACCGCGCCACCGATGTGATCGACGTCGGACGGAGGTTGGCCGCACAGGCGCTCGATTCGTATGAGGCGGAGACTTGTGAGACGGAGGGAGAAACAGACGCATCGGGCGCATCGGGCGCATCGGGCGCAGCCACGGACGCGCCCCGCGGTGGCTGATCGAGCCAATCAGTAGTGGTATCGGCAGTAGTGGTATCGGGCCATCAGGATCTTGACTTTCCGCTCGTCTGCTCGGTACACCAACCGGTGTTCGTCGTCGATGCGGCGCGACCCGTACCCCGACAGCTCACCCTTGAGCGGTTCGGGTTTGCCGATGCCGCTGAACGGATCACGCTGGATCTCGCCGACGAGACGGGTGATCCGGCGGGCGGTCTTGCGGTCGGAGGCCAGCCAGAACAGGAAGTCCTCCCAGGCGTCGGGATCGAAGTTGATGCTTCTCACACCTCGCCGCCGGCCATGTCCCTTAGCTCGTCAATCGACTTTGTCAGGGCCGAGCGTGGGGGCTGGGGAGGCTTGTCGCGTGCGACGGCTTCCATCAGCCGCCGGGCGTTCTGCGGTGAGCGCAGCAGGTAGACAGTCTCCTGCCACGCGTCATAGTCGTCGGCGGACATCAGCACCGCATCGCCGGCCTTCGAGGTGATGCGCACAGGCTGGTGGTCGGTGTTGACCTGGTCAAGCAGGGGAAACAAGCGCTGCCGGGCCTCGCTTGCGCTGATACTCACGGGGACCTCTCGGGGCTGTACGTAATTATCGTACCGTTATCGTACAGCAATGTTGTACGACAGCAGCGGGCTTTTGCGATAGTAGCCGCGCAGCGATTTGCGCGCGCCCTGCGATCCCGGCTTTTATGGTTGGCTGTGCCCGAGATGAACCGCCGTCGGATGATTTTGATGACCGGGATCAGCGTGCTGGTCGCGGCGAGTCCCCTTCCAAAGGCTCAGGCTTTGCCGTCGAGACCGAACGTGCCGGCAGACCCGGTGCCGCTACCGGCAGCGCCCGCCGGGCAGAGCCCGTCCTA
>JAFAWC010000136.1 GCA_019242135.1 Mycobacteriaceae bacterium
CTGCTTCCAGTGCGGCTTCGAGTACGACGAGGCGCTGGGCTGGCCCGAGGACGGCATCGCCGCGGGCACCCGCTGGGATGACATCCCCGACGACTGGTGCTGCCCGGATTGCGGTGCGGCCAAGTCGGACTTCGAGATGATCGAGATCGCCCGTTCGTGACGGCCCCCGGCGCGGTGATGCGAAGAGATAGTGTCGCCCGTGTGAAACAACGGGTCCCGTATGCCGAGGCGTCGCGAGCGCTGCTTCGTGACTCGATCCTCGACGGCATGCGGGATCTGCTGTTGACGCGCGACTGGTCGGCCATCACGCTGGCCGACGTGGCCCGCGCCGCCGGGATCAGCCGCCAGACCATCTACAACGAGTTCGGCTCGCGGCAGGGCCTGGCGCAGGCGTACGCGATGCGGCTCGCCGACCGCCTCGTCGACGTCGTGGATGGCGCGATCCGGCAGAACGTGGGCGACATCTATGCGGCGTTCCTGCAGGGTTTCCGGGCATTTCTGGACGAGTCGGCGGCCGACCCGCTGGTTATCTCGCTGCTCAGCGGCGACGCGAAGCCCGACCTGTTGCAGTTGATCACCCTCGACAGCGGGCCGATCATCATCCACTGCTCGCGAAGGCTGACAGCGTCGTTCGCGGACAGCTGGGTGAAACACTCCGGCGAGGACGCCGCGGTGCTGGCGCGGGGCATCGTTCGACTGGCGATGAGCTATGTGTCGATGCCGCGCGAGGCCGACTACGACATCGCCGTCGACCTGGCCAGGCTGCTGACGCCGTTCGCCGAGCGCTACGGTGTGACCGAACCGAATTAGCGGCGCGACGCCCGCACCGAGTAATGTCAACGCAGAATGTCTAAAGGGACTAACTAATTTTTTCGCGGGCAGAAAAAGGGAAATAGATGACGACGACCGAGAACCGCCTGATCGCCGATGTCCGCAACGGCATCGAATTCAAGGTGGCGGACCTGTCCCTGGCCGAGTTCGGCCGCAACGAGATCCGGCTGGCCGAACACGAGATGCCGGGCCTGATGGCGCTGCGGCGCGAATATGCCGACGTGCTGCCGCTGAAGGGTGCGCGGATCTCGGGGTCGCTGCACATGACCGTGCAGACCGCGGTGCTGATCGAGACTTTGATCGCCCTCGGTGCGGAGGTGCGGTGGGCCTCCTGCAATATCTTCTCCACCCAGGACCATGCGGCCGCGGCCGTCGTCGTCGGCCCGAACGGCACTGCGGAGGAGCCTCTGGGTGTGCCGGTGTTCGCCTGGAAGGGCGAATCGCTCGAGGAGTACTGGTGGGCGACCGAGCGGATGCTGACGTGGCCGGGTGAACGGGCCAACATGATCCTCGACGACGGCGGCGACGCCACGATGCTGGTGCTGCGCGGCGCGCAGTACGAGAAGGCCGGCGTGGTGCCGCCCGCCGAGGAGGATGCGCCCACCGAGTTGAAGGTGTTCCTCGCGCGGCTGCGCGAGCGATTCGAGTCGGACACCAGCAAGTGGACGAAGATCGCCGAGTCGGTCAAGGGTGTCACCGAGGAGACCACCACCGGCGTGCTGCGCCTCTACCAGTTCGCCGCCGCCGGCGAGCTGGCGTTCCCCGCGATCAACGTCAACGACTCGGTGACCAAGAGCAAGTTCGACAACAAGTACGGCACCCGCCACTCGCTGATCGACGGCATCAACCGCGGCACCGACGTGCTGATCGGTGGCAAGAACGTGCTGATCTGCGGCTACGGCGACGTCGGAAAGGGCTGCGCGGAGTCGCTGAAGGGCCAGGGCGCCCGGGTCACCGTGACCGAGATCGACCCGATCAATGCGCTGCAGGCATTGATGGAGGGCTTCGACGTGAAGACCGTCGAGGAAGCCATCGGTGACGCCGACATCGTCATCACCGCCACCGGCAACAAGGACATCATCACTCTCGAGCACATGCGCGCGATGAAGGACAAGGCCATCCTCGGCAACATCGGCCACTTCGACGACGAGATCCAAATCGCCGCGCTCGAGCGGGCTTCCGATGTGCGCCGCATCAACATCAAGCCGCAGGTCGACGAATTCGTCTTCGGTGACGGGCATTCGATCATCGTGCTGAGCGAGGGCCGGCTGCTGAACCTGGGAAACGCGACGGGGCATCCGTCGTTCGTGATGAGCAACAGCTTCTCCAATCAGGTCATCGCGCAGATCGAGCTGTGGACCAAGAACGACGAGTACGACAACGAGGTCTACCGGCTGCCCAAGAAGCTCGACGAGAAAGTGGCCCGCATCCACGTCCAGGCGCTGGGTGGTGAGCTCACCAGGTTGACCAAAGAGCAGGCCGAGTACATCAATGTCGACGTCGACGGGCCGTACAAGTCCGAGCACTACCGGTACTGAGCCGCTGGGGCCGCCGATCGGGGTGCGGGCATCTAATCTCATCTCGTGCACGGCCTGTTGATCGCGGTCGAAGGAGTGGACGGGGCGGGTAAGCGCACGCTGTGCGACGGCCTGCGCGCGGCGTTCGAAGCCAACCACAAGTCGGTGGCCGCGATGTCGTTCCCCCGGTACGGCCATTCGGTGACCGCCGACCTCGCCGCTGAGGCGCTGCACGGCCAGCACGGCGACCTGGCGTCGTCGGTGCACGCCATGGCCGTGCTGTTCGCGCTCGACCGGGCCGGCGCGCGCGAGGAGATCGGCCACCTGCGCGGGACCTACGACGTGCTGCTGCTCGACCGATACGTCGCATCCAATGCCGCCTACAGCGCGGCGCGGCTGCACCAGGACGCGGGGTCGGAGGTGGTCGAGTGGGTGCGCCGCCTGGAGTACGGCAGACTGCAGATGCCCGCCCCGGACTGGCAGGTGCTGCTCGACGTGCCCGCCGAGGTCGCCGCCGACCGCGCCCGGCACCGCGAAGACAACGACTCGAAACGCGCCCGCGATGCCTACGAACGCGACGACGACCTGCAGCGGCGCACTGGCGAGGTGTACTCGGGACTGGCCGCCGCCGGATTCGGCGGCGGCTGGCACATCGCGGGGGTCGACGTCGATCCGGCTGCTCTGGCGGGCGCATTGTGTCCTTAGCACGCAAAACGCCCACGCAGTAGCGGGGATTTATCCCGATCTGGTGACACCATGGACACCATGAGGCAAAGGATTCTTGTGGTCGACGACGATCCGTCGCTCGCCGAAATGCTCACCATCGTGCTGCGAGGGGAGGGATTCGACACAGCGGTCATCGGCGACGGCAGTCAGGCGCTGACCGCGGTTCGCGAGCTGCGCCCCGATCTGGTGCTGCTGGACCTCATGCTGCCCGGTATGAACGGCATCGACGTGTGCCGCGTGCTGCGCGCGGACTCCGGCGTACCGATCGTGATGCTGACCGCCAAGACCGACACCGTCGACGTCGTGCTCGGGCTGGAATCCGGTGCCGACGACTACGTGATGAAACCGTTCAAACCCAAGGAACTGGTGGCCCGGGTGCGCGCCCGGCTGCGGCGCAACGAGGACGAGCCCGCCGAGATGCTGTCGATCGCGGACGTCGACATCGATGTGCCGGCGCACAAAGTCACTCGCAACGGCGAGCAGATTTCGCTGACGCCGCTGGAGTTCGACCTGCTGGTGGCGTTGGCGCGTAAACCCCGACAGGTGTTTACTCGTGATGTGCTGCTCGAACAGGTGTGGGGATACCGTCACCCAGCGGACACCCGCTTGGTGAACGTGCACGTCC
>JAFAWC010000160.1 GCA_019242135.1 Mycobacteriaceae bacterium
TGGTTACTTGGTGTGGCCGTCGTGATGGCCCGCGGGCTCGGGCTCTTCCTTCGGCTCGTCGTGCGGGCCGACGCCGATGGTACGCGGCCGGCGCTGACGGCCCATGACGCGGTGATGCGCAAGGCCGTTGAGCAATACCGTGGATTGTTCAAGCAGGCCGGCGGCGTCTGAGCCGCGTTCGCATCACCGGGGGCTATACCAAGGGGATGGTGACCGCCGATGTGCGCGTCGTTTCAATACTTCGGCTCAGCAGCCGTCGACCCTCGTTTGTGAAGCCCCGGCGAGCGTAGAACTCCTCAAGACCGGCCTCACGGTCGCCGTGCTGGGCGACCACAAGCTCCAGCATGCGGCACCCTCGTGATTGAGCCCACATACTGCTGTCATCGATCAGTGCACCCGCCATCCCAATGCGGCGGTGAGCCGGGCGCACATAGAGGTCTTCGAGCTCGGCGACGTGTCCCTGTTCGAGCCCAAAGCTGAGCGTGGTGATTGCAAAGCCCACGATTGCGCCGTGGTAATCGGCGATCGCGACCCGGGCCTGACTGGAGCGCAATAGCACCTCCATGTTGGTCCGCAACTCCGGTACGGGGGTGCAGAACCCGCTCTCGGCGTAAAACGCGACCGCCATGTCTAGTACCGTCGCCAGCTCGCTCGGACGAGCTTGGCGCACAAGTCGGCCGCTCATTTGAATGCCCCCATCTCGGAGGTGATTCGATCGCACCCGACCAGGAAGCCACCTTGGACTGCGTTGGTCATTATTTGCTGCATGATGGGCGCGCCAGGTGAGACGAGCCGCACCAGCAGCCAGCGCGATTGCGGTCGAAGGTCATCCGACGGACGCACCAGCGTGCCCTCAGCCGGCGTCGGTTGCTGCCATTTACTGAGCCGCCGATTGGCTGGCGCGGTACAGAACCAGAAACTTCGTCATGGCGTCCTTCCTGTCTGATGGCGGGCATCACACCCATGAATGGATACGTACGGGGAGCTCCGTGCGTTCAGCGGCCTGGCATCCGCGCGGCCAAGATATCGCTGCGTCAACGACACCGGCTCAAGACCCGGAAAAATGCTCAGATGAGCGGTGACCAGCTCATCTGCATGCGCTAGCAAAGTGTTTGCTGGCGGGCGTTCGGAAGGGGCCGCTCCGGTGACCCCTTCCACGATCCCTAGTGAGCGTGCCAGTGGCGATGACCGGCGTGCTCGGGTTCATCCGCCGGCTTGTCCACTACCGCGGTTTCGGTGGTGTCAGATTGCAGCCGTGCGTCCGCGGCTCGGTAGATTGCGCGGCTGTCCAGCTCCGTCGATGACGAAATCGTCCGTTCCAGAAGCTTGCCGAGTGTGTCGCGGATCTCCACCGCCCCGTGTTTGATCCTCGGTGCAGTGCGGGCACCAGTGTATGGGGTGCTTTCCCGAACTGTTGTAAGACAAAGACAGCCATTGAACGGAGGCAACTGATGGCAGAGAACAACACCGGTCCCGTCGAGGCCGTGCGCGGCATCGTGTCGGGCGCAATAGGCTTCACAAAGCAGGTAATCGGGCTGATCTTGAGTCGGCGCAATCTTCAGGAAGAGGGTCGAGCCCAGGTCGAGAAGGCCTCGCATCAGCTAGATGCTGCCCGCGCCGAGGCGGAAGCAGAGACAGCTCGCGCGAAGGCCAAGGCACAAGAATCACGCCAGAAGACCGCCAGCAAATCAAACTGATCAATTGATCGAGACCACCGCGGCCCACGTTGGCCGCGGTGGCTCGACAACTGTGCGGAATTAGTCCCCCCCGGCGTGTCGCGTATGACACTTCACACTCGCGGCGGGCACCGGCGCCCAATTTGCGTCAGCTGACTAGTGAGCGTGCCCGTGGTGATGCCCCGCGTGCTCGGGCTCTTGCTCCGGCTTGTTAACGATCGCGGTCGCGGTAGTGCAAGATGTACCACCCGCCGACCATCGGCTGGCGAGCTCACGTCAGCCGAGGCGATGGTAACGAGTCACCGCTGGGTCGAGCCCGAAGACCCTTACGGCAGCTGACTTACCTTTCAGCTCGTGCGATCCCCGGTCGGTGAGTCCGGACAGTCCGGTGACCGCGGCGTCGAGGGTCTGTTGGGTCAGAAGAATCGCGTCACCGGTGGTCTTGTCAGCTGCTCGACGCGGGCCGCGATGTTGACGGTGTCTCCGATCAGAGTGAACTCGAGCTTTCCGCCACCGCCGATGGTGCCGGCGATCACCACACCTGTGTTGATCCCGACGCCGATCCGCAGCGCGCTGCCGAACCGCTCGGCGACCAGACGATGAATCAGAACCGCCGCGGTCACGGCGGCGTCGGCATGATCCGCGAGGTCGTTCGGGGCGCCGAACACGGCTAACGCGCCATCGCCCAGGAACTTGTTGATGTGCCCACCGGCATCGACGACGGCCGGCACGACGATTTCGAACAGCGCGTTGAGGCGGGCGACCGTTTCCTCCGCGCTATTCGCCTCGGCGAACGGGGTGAAGTCGCGGATGTCGACGAACATAACCGTCACCTCGCGGCGCTCACCGCTGAAGACGTCATCAGCCTGCTGAAGCAGCCGTGCCGCGAGGGCTGGGTCGACGTAGGTTCCGAACGCCGCCTGAAGCCGTTGCCGCTCGGCCAGACCCGCCTGCATGCGGTTGAACGACGCTGCCAGCGCGCCGAGGTCATCGTCCTGAACCACTGGTAGTCGCTGGCTGTAGTCACCGGCCGCAACACGTTCGGTGCCTTCGGCGAGGTCGCGAATGGGTCGCAAGGACGGTGACAGCGTGGTGCCGACGGTGATCGGCACCGCCAAGCAAACGGTCAACGCAAACCCGATGCCGAGGGCAAGCAGCGGTACCTCGCTGGCCTGCTTCACCACGGCGCCCAGCAGTGCGCTCCCGACGGCGAAAACGAAAATTGCTGCGAGTACCGAAAGATTCGACCAAGCAGCAAAAGTCGGGCGAGCGCGCGGAAGCGCGTCACCGATCCCTGTGTGACCGGCGATGGCAACCCTCGCCGGCCGCAGCACGGCTTCTACGAAACCGTGCAGAGCGATGAGTGAGATACCGAGTCCGATGGCGCCGCCCAGCACTCCGTACTGGATCAGCCGACTCCCCCTCGCGCCCGCTAACGCACCGACAACCACAAGTTGCAGTGCGGTACATGCAGGTTGAGCCCACAGCCCTCGAAAGACCGTTGCGCGAGCCGACACGTAGGTAGCTTGCAGTGCCATTACGCTCTGTACTTCGCGGCCGGCAGCCCACCGCTCAACAAGGCGGACCATGCGGTTGCCGGGTCGAATCAGCAGGTACGCCAGCACCAGTACGACGGCAACGGTGACCACGGTCGCCTCGCGGTAGTGACCCGACTTCTCGAAGGCGACAACAATGAACGACCAAACCAGGTAGGGCGGCAGGATTAGGGCAAGCGAGATCGCATAGAGCACCCACGAGTACCTCGATGGATACCGATCCCACGCCCACTGCCAGATGCGATCCATGCCAGGAGACTAAACGTGGGTTGACGCGAGATCGACGTTACGCAGCGGAAGTTCGAGAGAGGCGGCGCAAAACGTCGATTTGGGCGGCAAGCGATGAAAACAAACACCCCCGGCCTGGTGACCGGGGGTGCTTCGTCTCAATTGCTAGTGAGCGTGGCCGTGGTGGTGACCGGCGTGCTCGGGTTCTTCCTCCGGCTTGTCCACCACTGCGGTCTCCGTCGTGAGGATCATCCGCGCCACCGACGCAGCATTGAGCACCGCGGACCGGGTGACCTTGACGGGGTCGACGACACCGCCGGCTACCAGGTCGCCGTAGGACAGCGTCTCGGCGTTGAGCCCGTGGCCCTTCGGCAGCTCGAAGACCTTGTTCACCACGACAGCACCGTCCAGGCCCGCGTTCACCGCGATCCAGTACAGCGGAGAGCTCAGCGCGCCGGCGAACACATCGACCCCCAGCGCGGCGTCGTCCGACAAGCTCGACCGTAGGTCATCCAGCACGCCGCGGGCCTGAACCAGCGCCGAACCGCCGCCTGCGACGATGCCCTCTTCGACCGCTGCCTTCGCGGCTGCGACCGCGTCCTCGACGCTTTCTTTGCGCTCCTTCAGCGCGGTCTCGGTCGCGGCACCGACTTTGATCACCGCTACACCGCCGGAAAGCTTGGCCAGACGCTCCTCGAGTTTCTCGCGGTCCCAGTCGGAGTCAGTCGTCTCGATTTCGGCGCGAAGCTGGTTCATCCTGCCCGCGATGGCTTCCTCGGTCCCACCACCGTCGACGATTGTCGTGGTGTCCTTCGTGACCACAATGCGCCGAGCCGTGCCCAGCACCTCGAGCCCGACCTCACGCAGCAGCAGGCCGACGTCCGGGTTGACGACTTGGCCGCCCGTCACGACGGCGAGGTCCTCAAGGAACGCCTTGCGCCTGTCGCCGAAGAACGGCGCCTTTACTGCAACGGCCTTGAGTGTCTTGCGAATAGCGTTGACGACCAGCGTCGAGAGCGCCTCGCCCTCGACGTCCTCGGCAATGATCAGAAGCGGCTTACCCGACTGCGCCACCTTCTCCAGCAGCGGCAGGACATCGGGCAGCGAGCCGATCTTCTCGCGGTGCAGAAGCACGTAGGCGTCTTCGAGGACGGCTTCCATCGCGTCGAAGTCGGTGATGAAGTAGGCCGACAGGAATCCCTTGTCGAATTGGACGCCGTCGGTGATCTCCAGTTCGGTGTTCATCCCCGACGACTCCTCCACGGTGACGACACCGTCGTGGCCGACTGTCGTCATCGCCTCGGCGACCATCTCCCCGATTTGCTCGTCACGAGACGACACCGTCGCCACCTGTGCGATCGCGGTCTTATCGGTGACCGCGGTGGCCGCGGACAGCAGTGCCTCAGACACCGCGTCGGCCGCCTTTCCGATGCCTTCTCCGAGCGCAATGGGGTTGGCTCCCGCGGCCACGTTGCGCAGGCCGCGCTTTACCAGCGCCTGGGCCAGCACCGTCGCCGTGGTGGTGCCATCGCCCGCGACGTCGTTGGTCTTTGTCGCGACCGATTTGACCAGCTGCGCGCCGAGATTTTCGAATGGGTCCTCCAGCTCGATCTCACGGGCGATCGTCACGCCGTCATTGGTGACGGTCGGTCCGCCGAACGCCTTGGCCAACACGACGTGCCGGCCGCGCGGCCCGAGCGTGACCCGAACGGTGTCGGAGAGTTTGTCGACGCCGGCCTCCATAGCGCGGCGTGCGGTCTCGCTGTATTCAATCTGCTTGCTCATTACAATCCTCGTCTGCTAGCCGTCCTGGTCTTCGCGCAGGCGCTCTCCGCCAAACAAGCGCTCATCGAGCACGTCAACGTGCACCGCCCCGGAAACCCGCCGCACGTAGCGGTGGATCGCCGGGGCGGAAACACGACCGCTACACGACCGCTATTTGTTGACGACTGCCAGCACGTCGCGGGCGGACAGGATCAGGTACTCCTCGCCGTTGTACTTGATCTCGGTGCCGCCGTACTTGCTG
>JAFAWC010000340.1 GCA_019242135.1 Mycobacteriaceae bacterium
TCGGTCGAACGTTTCCGGGTTGACGGGCACTGATTCGCGGCAGGCTGATACGTCGGCGTTACGGCCTGTTACACGCAGATCAAATCTGCTCAGTTGAATGGATTGAGCGGTCAGCGGCGGCCGATCATGGCGGTGAAAGCCACCATGGGAGGTCTTCGGAAAGTGTTGATGCATCAAGGTATCGGCCTCGACGCTTTCAACCGGCTGCCGCACCGCAAGGCGGTGCATGCACTCTACGAATGCTGCAACAGCGTCGCGTTGGCCGGTGACCTGGCCCGTGGTCGTCCCTATCGGTGTCACGACGCGTTGTTCCGACGGGCCGACGCGTTGCTGTTCGCGCTGTCGGAATCATCGGTGGACAGCATCCTGGAGGCCTATCCGCACGTCGGCAGGCGCCCGCGCAGCACCAAATCCCACGCCGAGCAATGCTCGGTGTGGGACCTGCGGCCCGCGGTGATGGCCGACCTCGACGCCGCCGCACGCCGCTATGAGGGGCGGTTCGGGTTCGGGTTCGTGATGTTCGTGGGCGCCACCGACGCCGACGGCGTGCTGGAGGCCATCTCCGCCCGGCTCCATCACGAGCCTGAGACCGAGCGCAAGGTGGTCCGCAACGAGCTGGCGAAGATCAACCGGACGAGGTTAGAGCGCATGCTTGGGCCCGAGGGCGGCTACGACAACTGGTAATCGCAGAATTGTCCGGTGAGCGACATCATCGGAGGGCATTGCGATCCTCGGTTCCACAAGCTGCATGCGGCCCTGGCCGATGAGATCACCGGCGGTGAAGAGCTGGGCGCCAGCATCGCCATCGACATCGGCGGCACGATGGTCGTCGACATCTGGGGTGGTCATACCGACGCCGCGAGGACACGCGGCTGGGAACAGGACACCGTCGTCAACCTGTGGTCAAGCACGAAGCCCGTCACCTCACTGGCGGCACTGGTTCTCGCGGACCGAGGGCTGCTCGACGTGTTCGCCCCGGTGGCCACGTATTGGCCGGAGTTCGCGGCGAATGGCAAGCAGGACATCGAGGTTCGGCACATTCTGAGCTTCACGTCGGGAGTGTCGGGATGGGAAGCGCCGTTTTCGATCGACGACGTTTACGACTGGCCCAAGGCGACGTCGCAGCTGGCGGCCCAGGCGCCCTGGTGGCCGCCCGGCAGCGCATCGGGCTATCACCTGTTGAACTACGGGCACCTGGTCGGTGAGATCGTCCGCCGGATCACCGGAAAGACGCTGAAAGAGTTTGTCCGCGAAGAGATCGCTGCGCCGCTGGACGCCGACATACAGATCGGCGCACGGGCCGAAGACGAGAACCGGATCGCCGAGGTGATCCCACCCCCGCCGTTGCAGATCCCGCTGGAGATGTTGCCGAAAGACAGTCCGATGTTCAAGACGTTCAGCGCCCCGCAAATGGTGGGCGCGGAGATCGCCCACACGACGGCGTGGCGGCGCGCCGACATCGGAGCGGCCAACGGTCACGGCAACGCACGGTCGCTGGCGCGAGCCCTGTCACCGATATCGCTGGGCGGCAAGGTAAATGAGGTCCGGTTGCTGGACCCGGCCACCATCGACGTGATCTTCGGTGAGCAATCAAACGGTATCGACCATGTTCTCGCTGTTCCGCTGCGCATGGGGGTGGGTTTCGGTCTGCCGGAACCGACGACCTTCCCGGCGATTCCCGAGGGCAGGATCTGTTTCTGGGGCGGCTGGGGCGGTTCGGCCGTCATCATGAACCCCGATCGTGGTGCGACATTCGCGTATGTCATGAACAAGATGGGTCCCGGCACGACGGGAACGAAGCGCACGCAACGGTACATGCGGCTGTTTTACGAGGCGCTGGCCTGAGGGCTGGGCCGCCTGTGGCCGGCGCGCGTCTTGGCCAGGCTGGCGACAGTCGTGACGGTCAAAGTCACCACGATCACCAGAAGACTGACCAGCGTGGGGATCTCGGGCACGTCGAGGTACTCACCGCCGTTGATGAATGGCACCTCGTTGGTGTGCAGCGCATGCAGCAGCAGCTGCACCCCGATGAAGCAGAGGATGACCGCAAGGCCGCGGGCAAGGTACACGAGCCGGTTGAGCAGATCGCCGAGCAGGAAGTACAGCTGGCGCAGGCCCATTAACGCAAACACGTTCGCGGTGAACACCAGGTACGGCTCACTGGTCAGGCCGTAGATCGCGGGTATGGAGTCGAGCGCGAAGACCACGTCGGTGGTGCCGAGCGCCAAGATGACGAGGAACATCGGCGTCATCAGCCGTGTTGAGCCCTCCTTGACGTACAGCTTGAGGCCGGCCCACCGATCGGTGGTGTTCAAATGGGCGCGGGCGAAGCGGACCACCCGGTTCT
>JAFAWC010000383.1 GCA_019242135.1 Mycobacteriaceae bacterium
CGCAGCTCCTTCAGATATCGCCACGCCTCCCCGACGTCAGGTCCCGCCGGGATGTCCAAAAGCTCCATGATCTCGTTGCCGTCCAGATCCGGCCGCACCCGCTGCAAATCCTCCTTCGCGGCCAGGTCGGCGATGCGCCTCTCGAGATCGTCGTAATTGGCCTGCAGCCTGGCGGCCCTGCGCTTGTTGCGGGTGGTGCAGTCGGCGCGGACCAGCTTGTGCAGCCGCGCCAACAGCGGCCCGGCGTCGGTGACGTACCGCCGGACCGCCGAATCGGTCCATCCCGCGTCGCCGTAGCCGTGAAACCGCAGATGCAGGTACACCAGCTGCGATACGTCGTCGATCATCTGCTTGGAGTACTTCAACGCCCGCATGCGCTTGCGCGCCATCTTCGCCCCGACCACCTCGTGATGGTGGAAGCTCACACCGCCGTCGGGCTCATGCCTGCGCGTGGCCGGCTTGCCGATGTCGTGCAACACCGCCGCCCACCGCAGCACCAGGTCGGGCCCCTCATCCTCGAGCCCGATCGCCTGCCTCAGCACGGTAAGCGAATGCCGGTAGACGTCTTTGTGCTGATGGTGTTCGTCAATGGCCAGTCGCATCGCGCCGATCTCGGGCAGCACCACGTCGCCCATGCCGGTGTCGACCATCAGCTCGATGCCCGCCACCGGGTGCTCGCCGAGCATCAGCTTGTCCAGCTCGGCGGCCACTCGCTCGGCGCTGATGCGGCCCAGCTCGGGGGCCATGTGCTCGATCGCGGTACGCACCCGGGCCGCGACCGAGAAACCGAGCTGCGACGTGAAGCGGGCGGCCCGCAACATGCGCAGCGGGTCGTCGCCGAACGACACCTCCGGTGCGGCAGGTGTGTCCAGTAGCCGGTGCCGTATCGCGCTCAGCCCGCCCAGCGGGTCGACGAACTCTCCCGGCCCCTCGCCGGTGACGCGCACGGCCATCGCGTTGGCGGTGAAATCGCGTCGCGCCAAATCCTCGTCGATGCTTGTGCCGAACGCCACCTCGGGATTGCGCGACACCTGGTCATAGGTGTCGGAGCGGTACGTGGTGATCTCCACCCGGTGCCCGTCCGTGGCTGCGCCAACGGTGCCGTACTGAATCCCGGTGTCCCACAACGCATCTGCCCACGGCCGTAGAATCCGCTGCACTTCTTCGGGTTTGGCGTCGGTGGCGAAGTCGAAGTCGGCACCCAGCCGCCCCAAGATCGCGTCACGGACGCTGCCCCCCACCAGGTACAGGTCGTGGCCGGCCGATGCGAACACCTCACCTAGGCCGCGCAGTGTGTCGGTATGCCGGTTCAACGCGACATTGGCGCCGGCGAGCAGTTCGGCGTCGGAAGCGGTTTCGGGCACGTTCGACTACCCTAATCCGCACTCCCGAACCGGCCCGCGCCGCCCACCGGCGCGTGGGGCGGGAGTGAAAAGTCATGCCAGCTACTATCGCTTGGGTGTCGGACGGCGAAAACGCGAGACCGAAACGGCGCCGGGGTCGGCGTCGCGGCAAGCGTGCCGCCGCTTTCACCGACACCGCAACCGAGCAGCACGCCGACAAGGGCGAGCCCGCCGTTAACCAGCAGCGGGCCGGCCGACGTTCCGCCGACCGGCTGCGCACGGTGCACGAGACATCGGCCGGCGGGCTGGTGGTCGACGGATTGGACGACCCGCAAGGCAGCCAGGTGGCGGCCCTGATCGGCCGGATCGACCGTCGGGGCAGGCTGCTGTGGTCGCTGCCGAAGGGCCACATCGAACTCGGCGAGACCGCCGAACAGACCGCCATCCGGGAAGTCGCCGAGGAGACCGGAATCAAGGGTGACGTGCTTGCCTCGCTCGGCAGCATCGACTACTGGTTCGTCACCGAAGGCCGGCGCGTCCACAAGACCGTGCACCACTATCTCTTGCGGTCTCTCGGCGGAGAACTCTCCGATCACGACCTCGAAGTCAGCGAGGTGGCCTGGGTGCCGCTCGAGGAGCTGGCGTCGCGGTTGGCCTACGCCGACGAACGCCGGCTCGCCGAGGTTGCCGGCGAGTTGATTCAGACCCTGCACACACACGGCCCCAGTGCGCTTCCCCCGTTGCCGCACAGCACGCCGTGGCGGCGGCGGCAGACCCATTCCCGCACCCGTCGGCGCCGGTCCGACGAGCCGGGTTCGGGCAGGACGAACGGTCACGGAGACCGCCACCAATGAACGCCGTGCGGTTCGTTGCCGCGGCGGTCCTGGTAGCGATCCCGGTGCTGGCGGGCATCACGCCGCGGGCGGCGGCCGGCGAACCCGGTGACACCCGCTTCCTGGAAGTGCGCATCGATCGAGTCACCCCGGACGTCGTCACGACTACCGGTGATTCCACGGTCACCGTCAGCGGGACGGTGATCAACGTCGGCGACCGGCCAGTGCACGACATCGTCGTGCGCCTCGAGCACGCCGCCGCGGTGACCTCGCCGCAGGGGCTGCGCACCAATCTCGATGGCGCCACCGACCAGTACGAGCCGGTCGGCGACTTTGTCGATGTGGCCAATGAGCTCCAGCGCGGCCAGGCCGGCACCTTCAACCTTTCTTTTCCGGTGCGCTCGACGTCGAAGCCGTCGCTCGGCATCGACCAGCCCGGCGTCTACCCGCTGCTGGTCAACGCCAACGGCACACCCGATTACGGCGACCCGGCACGCCTCGACGATGGCCGCTTCCTGCTGCCTGTCCTGGGGGTTCCCGCCGACCCGTCGGTCACCTCGGCCGACCCGCTGGCCGGTGTGGTGGCGCCGGACACCGCCAAGCCGGTCACCGTCACGATGCTGTGGCCATTGGCCGACCGGCCACGGCTGGCCGCCGGCGCGCCGGGCGGCGTGACCCCGGTACGGCTGATCGACGACGAGCTCGCGGGATCGCTGGCGCCGGGCGGTCGGCTGGACACCTTGTTGTCGGCCGCGGACTTCGCCACCGGGCCGGCGGTGGACCCGGGCGGCCGCGTCAACGGCGCCCTCTGTTTGGCCGTCGACCCGGACCTTCTGGTCACCGTCAACGCGATGTCGGCCGGTTATGTGGTGTCTGACAAACCCGACGACCGCAACTCCCCCACCCACCCGGGCACCGGCCAGGCCGCAGCGGCGGCCTGGCTGGACCGCCTGCGCTCGCTTGCCCACCGGATGTGTGTCGCACCGACCCCGTACGCACAGGCCGACTTGGACGCGCTACACCGGATCGGCGACCCGGGATTGGCGGCCATCGCCACCAACGGCGCCGGAGACGTCGTCGACCAGATACTCGGCGTGACGTCCACGCGCGGAGCCACCGTGCTCGGCGACGGATTCCTGACGTCCGGCGCCGCGGAGTTGCTCGGCGCCCAGGGCCCGACCGTGGCGATCGCCGCGGCCGAGTGCACCGCGCACGACGAGATCGACGGCAAACCCCGGCCTGCCAACGTCGACCCGCGCAGACTCTCCGCCGATCTGGTCGCCGCGCCGTTCGACCCGACGGTCGGCGCGGCTTTCGCGGCGGCGGGCCGCACCCCGGCCTCGCCGTCGTATCTTGACGCCTCCCTCGTCATCCCCAACAAGCACGACTCACCCACCGCGCGCCGACAGGACGCCATCAGCGCGATGCTGTGGCTGGGCCTGAATCCCGACAATGCGCCTCGGACACAGATCTTGGTGCCGCCGCCCTACTGGGACCTGCAGGCGGCGGATGCAGAAACGATCCTGACCGCGCTGGCCACCGCGATCCACGCCGGCCTTGCCGAGCCGCGACCACTGTCGGCACTGGTCACCGACTCCGAGGCGGCGGCGGTGCCCGGCGCACAGCTGCCCGGCGACGCCAATCGGCGCGGCCGTCTTGGCGACCAGGTGACCACCGACATCGGCCAGCAGATCGGGCGGCTGTGGGGGTTGACCGCGGCGATGACGACCGATCCCCGCACCGGCCTGACCGGCCTGCAGTACACCGCCCCGCTGCGGGAGGACATGTTGCGCGCCCTGAGCCAGGCGGTCGCTCCGGAGGGTCGCGACGGGCAGGCCCAGCAGCGGATGGCCGCGGTCGACACCACGGTCAACGACATGTTCCACGCGGTCACCATCGTCAACCCCGGCGGGTCATACACACTGGCCACCGAACACAGTCCGCTGCCGCTGGCCCTGCACAACGACCTCGCGGTGCCGATCAAGGTGCGTCTGCAGGTCGATGCGCCGCCGGGGATGACGGTGACCGACATCGGCGTGCAGGAGCTCCCGCCCGGGTATCTGCCGCTGCGCGTGCCCATCGAGGTGCACTTCACGCAGCGCGTCGCCGTCGACGTGACACTGCGCACTCCCGACGGACTGACTTTGGGTGAGCCCGTGCGGCTGTCGGTGCACTCCAACGCATACGGCAAGGTGCTGTTCGCCATCACGATGGCCGCGGCGGCGGTGCTGGTCGTCTTGGCCGGCCGACGGTTGTGGCACCGCTTCCGCGGCCAGCCCGACCCCGCCGACCTCGACCGCCCGGAACCCGGGTGACCGGCGGCAGCTGGCGGCCCACAGGACGCTCAGCACAGCTTCCGCCCCACCACCGTCAGCCGCACGTGGCGCCCGCCGAGCGCCGTCCCGAGCTGTCCGACGCCGCGGTGGTGTCGCGGTCGTGGGGGATGGCCTTCGCGACACTGGTCAGCCGGATCACGGGCTTCACCAGGATCGTGTTGTTGGCAGCGATCCTCGGCGCGGCTCTGTCCAGCGCATTCTCGGTGGCCAATCAACTGCCCAACCTTGTCGCCGCCCTCGTCCTCGAGGCCACCTTCACCGCGATCTTCGTGCCGGTGCTCGCACGCGCGGAACGCGACGATTCCGACGGCGGCGCCGCCTTCGTCCGCCGGCTGGTAACGCTCGCCACGACGTTGCTTCTG
This sequence comes from Mycobacteriaceae bacterium, assembly GCA_019242135.1. Classification (GTDB taxonomy): domain Bacteria; phylum Actinomycetota; class Actinomycetes; order Mycobacteriales; family Mycobacteriaceae; genus Mycobacterium. The sequence goes on from JAFAWC010000383.1 coordinate 4,875, forward strand.
GTCACCACCGCCCTGTCCGTCGCCGCGGCGCCACTTCTGGTGCGGATGATGCTCGGCAGCGATCCCCAAGTCGACAAGCAGCTCACGATCGCATTCGCCTATTTGCTTCTCCCCCAGGTGCTGTTTTACGGGCTGTCATCGGTGTTCATGGCAATCCTCAACACCCGCAACGTGTTTGGCTCCCCCGCCTGGGCGCCGGTCGTCAACAATATCGTCGCGATCGCCACTCTGGGCTTGTATGTCGTTGTTCCGGGCCAGCTTTCGGTTGAGTCGGGCAACACCAAGCTGCTTGTCTTGGGTATCGGCACCACGCTGGGTGTGGCCGCACAGACCCTCGTACTGCTCGTTGCCATCGCTCGCGAGCGCATCAGCCTACGGCCGCTGTGGGGTATTGACGACCGCCTCAAGCAGTTCGGGGCCATGGCCGCGGCGATGGTGCTCTACGTGCTGATCAGTCAGTTCGGTCTGGTCGTCGGCAACCAGATCGCCAGTTGGGCCGCGGCTTCGGGACCCGCGATCTACAACTACACCTGGCTGGTGCTGATGTTGCCGTTCGGCATGATCGGCGTCACTGTGCTGACCGTGGTGATGCCGCGGCTCTCCCGCAACGCCGCTGCCGACGACATCCCTTCGGTCCTGGCCGATTTGGCGTTGGCCACCCGCCTGACGATGGTCACGCTGATTCCGATTGTGGCGTTGATGACCGTGGGCGGTCCTGCGATCGGTTCAGCGCTGTTCGCGTACGGCAGATTCGGGTCGGTCGACGCCGGATACCTTGGCGGTGCGATCGCACTGTCCGCGTTCACGCTCATTCCTTACGCGATGGTTCTGTTGCAGCTTCGGGTCTTCTACGCCAGACAGCAGCCCTGGACTCCGATTTTGATCATCATCGTGATCACGACGGTCAAAATCGCCGCGTCGCTTGCGATCCAACGGCTGTCCGCACACCATGTCATCGCCCACCCGGAGATGGTGGCCGGCTACCTCGGGCTGGCCAACGGTCTTGGCTTCCTGGCCGGCGCGACGGTCGGCTATCTGCTGCTGCGCGCGGCACTCAGCCCCCCGGGTGGACGGCTGTTCAACGCCGACGTGCTGCGCACCGTGCTGGTGACGATCGCCGCGTCCCTGCTGGCCGGTCTCAGCGCACACGTCGCCGACCGGCTGCTCGGTTTCTACCGACTGACGGCGACGCACGGAGGCGCCGGTTCGCTGGTACG
>JAFAWC010000494.1 GCA_019242135.1 Mycobacteriaceae bacterium
CGCACCGCCTGCCGGATTGTCACCGCCGCCAGCCCCCGGGGTGCATCGATCCGCAGGTGTTCGGTGACCTGTGTGCCGTCGTCGGTCTCGTCGAACGAGACCACGCCGTGAAGTCGCACCATCGGGAACTGACGGGCCTGCGTGCGCACCTCACCGTCCTTCGGGACACGCAGTCGCGCCGTATAGGTCGTTCGTAACCGTAACAGGCCCAGTGAGATTCGATCGGTGACCCGGAAGGTCTGCACGTAGCCCTCGGCGGTGCCGGTGCATTCGACCGTGCGGACGCAGACGACCAGCGGATGGACGAGCCGGATGTTGTTCAGGTCGACGTAGAACCCGCGTACGCGACGGGGCGGCGCAGAAACGACCTCGGTCAGTGTCGTCTCAGCGCTGCGGATCCACCAACTCATGACCGGCACCCCGGCCGCGCCGGCGGCACCGCCTGGAGCAGCGCGCGGGTGTAGTCATGCTGTGGGGCCGTGAAAAGCTCAGCAGCAGAGCGGTATTCCATCGCCTCGCCGGCCCGCATGACCAGCACGTCGTGGCTCATCTGCCGCACGACGGCGAGGTCATGCGCGATGAACAGGTAAGCGAGTCCTAGATCGCGCTGCAGCCCGAGCAGTAGATCGAGCACCCGCGCCTGAACCGAAACATCGAGCGACGCGGTCGATTCGTCGAGAATCAACAGCTCCGGCTCGACGGCGAGCGCTCGGGCGATGCTGACCCGTTGGCGCTGACCTCCGGACAGCTCGTGCGGATATCGCGACGCGAAGCTCCTCGGCAGTCCGACGAGCTCGAGCAGCTCGGCCACCCGTTGCTCTCGCGCTCGGCGGCCCGTCGCGAGCCGGTGCACGGCGAGGGGTTCACCGATGGCCACGCCGACCCTGCTGCGCGGATCCAGCGACGCGAACGGGTCCTGCAAGACCAGGCTGATGCGTTTACGCAACGCCTTGAGGTCGCGTCCGCGCACGCCGAACAGCTCGGTGCCGTCCAGCGCCGCGGATCCCGTGTCGGGCCGGACCAAGCCGGTCAGCGCGCCGGCCACCGTCGACTTGCCCGAACCGGATTCGCCCACCAGTCCCAGCGTGGTTGCGCGCCGAATCTGAAACGAGAGGTTCTTGACCGCGTGGATAACCGACGTTCCGATCGGTGTCGTTACCCCGAACCGCACGTCGAGTCCGTCGACGCGCAACTGGATCGGAGCATCGTCGGGTGCCGGTGGCGCAGCGCCGGCATCGATCAGCGGTCGTGCGTCCAACAGCTGGCGGGTGTACGGCTGGCTCGGCCGGTCGAACACGTCGATGACCGGGGCTTGCTCGACTGCCTCGCCGTCGTGCAGCACGGTCACCTCGTCGGCCACCTGGCCGATCACGCCGAGGTCATGGCTGATCCATACCACCGCGGTGCCCAGCCGCTGCTGCAGATCGCGCACCAGAGCGATGATCTGGGCCTGTGTCGTCACGTCCAGTGATGTGGTGGGCTCGTCGGCGATCAACAGTCCGGGGTCGCACGACAGTGCGATCGCGATCATCACCCGCTGCCGCTGCCCTCCGGAGAGTTGATGGGGATAGCTTGACAGGCGCAGGTGCGGGTCGGGCAGACCCACCGCCTCCAGCAGCTCCGCCGCCCGAGTGCGCGCCTGCCGTCGGCTCATCCGCCGGTGGGTCTTGAGTGATTCGGTGATCTGGCGACCCACCGTCAGCAGCGGATTGAGCGACGTCCCGGGGTCCTGGAACACGAACCCGATCCGGTCACCGTGCAGGCGACGCAGCGTGCGCGCGGTCGCACCGACCAATTCAATGGGCGCCCGATCCGCCGCGAGCACACTCGAGCCGGAAACCACCGCCCCGGGCGCGTCCAGCAGACCGGTCGCGGCCAGCGCGGTCATCGACTTGCCGGACCCGGATTCGCCGACGATCCCGACGGTCTGCTCGCGAGCGACGTCGAATGAGATTGCGCGCACGATGTGATGTCGGCCGATTCCCACGCGCAGACTTCGAACGGTGAGGACGGCCCCGGTCATCGGGTTCGCCTCGCTTCGATCACGCTGCGCTGCTTGGGATCCAGCAGGTCACGCAGGCCGTCACCGAACAGGTTGAACGTCAGTGCCGTCACAAAGATCGCGGCGCCGGGGAACACGCTCATCCACCACGCCCGGTGCACGAAGCCTTGTGCGTCGAAAAGCATTCGGCCCCAGGATGGGGCCGGCGGCTGGATCCCCAGTCCCAGGAACGACAACGCCGCCTCCGACAGGATCGCGAAGGCCAGCGACAGCGATGTCTGCACGATCACCGGTCCGGCGATGTTGGGCAGAATGTGCCTGGCCAGGATGTAGACGTGCCCGGTACCCAGGGTGCGTGACACCGACACGAAAGGCTCGGTGCGCACCGACAATGTGCTTCCCCGCACCACCCGGGCGAAGATCGGGGTGTAGACGATGCCGATCGCGAGGACCGTCGTCGTCGTTCCGGGCGCCAGCACGGCGACGATCGCCAGTGCGAGCAGCAGCACTGGGAACGCGAACATCACGTCGACGCCACGCATCAGCACGGTGTCGGTCCAGCCGCCCAGGTAGCCGGAGAGCAGACCCACGATGACGCCGACCACGAACGCGAATCCGACTGCGGCCAGGGCGATTTCCAGTGACGACTGCGTTGCGACCACGACGCGGGACAAGATGTCGCGGCCGAGCTCGTCGGTCCCGAACCAATGCGCCCCGCTGGGTGATTGCAGCGCGCTGGCCACGTCGACCTTGTTCACGCCGTACGGCGCGATCCACCGCGCGGTGAGCGCGATGACCCCGATCGCGACCAGGGCGACGGCGCTGAACCGTGTCATGACAGCCGTATCCTCGGGTCGACGACCGCATAGAGCACGTCCACGAGCAAATTGATCAGCAGAAACATCGTCGCGATCAACAGCACCGCGCCCTGAATGACGGGGTAGTCGCGGGTGGCCACGGCCGTGTAGACGAGCCGGCCGAGCCCCGGCCATGCGAAGACGACCTCGACGACGATGACACCCCCGAGGATTGTCGCGAGCTGAATCCCGGTGACGGTCAACACCGGAACGAGCGCGTTGCGCAGGATATGGCGAAACGTCACCACGGTCGGCGGCAGGCCTTTTGACTTCGCGGTGCGGACGTAGGCCATGGACGCGACCTCGAGCACCGCTGAGCGCACGTACCGCGTCATGATCGCCGCCGCGACGATGCCGACCGTCATGCCGGGCAGGATGACGTGGCGCAACCAGCCGGCCGGATGGGTCGTCAACGGCTGATACCCCGAGGTCGGAAGCCAGCCGAGCGTGGCGGCGAACAGTCCGATCAGCAGGATGCCGATCCAGAAGTCGGGCACCGAGACACCGAACTGGCTGCAGACACGCACGATCGCGTCAGACAGCCGGCCTTCGTGCAGGGCCGCCCAGATGCCCGCGGGAATGGCGATGACCAGCGCGATGAGGATGCCGACGACGGCCAGCGAAACGGTGGCGGGCAGTCGGTTCAGCAGCGTCACTGTCACCGGATCGCCGTTGCGGAAACTCACCCCGAGATCACCGGTCAGAGCCGAACCGGCGTAGGAGAAGAACTGTTGAATGAGCGGACGGTCGAGCCCGCTGGCCGAGCGCAGTGCCGCGTATGCCTCGGGTGTGTAGCGGGTGCCGAGGGCAATCCGCACCGGGTCGCCCGGCACCAGGTGCACGAGGCCGAACACGACGACAAGAACTCCGAACAGCACGACGAGGGAGTGGATGAGTCGGCGCGCCAGGAACCGCGCGATCGGGTAGGCCCTCCGCAATTTCTTCGTGATAACCGTCAATTCAGCCTCGCGGTACGGAACCTGATTGCCCTGTCCTGTCGCACTTGGTATCCCGACAGTCGCGGGGTCCACGCCTGGATCGCCGAGGGGTTGTAGAGGTAGATGTAGCTGACCTGATCGGCGATGATCGTGGCGGCTCTGGCGTAGATGTCTTTGCGTGCATCCTGGTTGGTCTCGGTGCGGCCCGCGTCGAGCAGCTTGTCGACTTCGGGGTTGGAGAACTTCTGCGCGTTGCTCTTGCCGCCGGTGTGATGCTGCGTGTAGTAGAAGTCGTCGGGGTCGATGTTGCCCAGCCAGCCCATCATCAGCATGTCGAACTTGCCGTTGTTTTGTTCGTCGAGCCAGGACGCGAAGTCGACGGTGCGGATCTTGACGTCGATGCCGAGTGTTTTGAGGTTGTCGGCGATGATCTGGGCAGCGGTGACGGTCTGGGGGTACTCGCTGGTGACGAGCATGTCGAGGGTGCTGACTTTCGCTCCCGTCGCACCGAGCAGGCCCTTGGCCTCGTCGATGTTAAGGCGGTAGCGGTCGTACGGGGTGTACCAGCGGTTGCCGGTGGGTATTGCGAGCTGGTTGGCGGCGGCGGTGCCGTAGCTGGTGGCTTGCACGATCGCGCCCCGATCGATCGCATAAGCGATCGCCTGGCGTGCGCGCACATCGTTCCAGGGCTTTCGCGCCTCGTTCAGCGCCAGATACCAGTAGTCGGTGCTTCCGGTGACGCCCATCCGGATCGAGCTGTCGCTCTTGAGATCGTCGACGCGTTGCGTGGGAACCGCGTCCGTCCAGTCGACTTCGCCGGCCTGCAAGGCCGAGAGCGCGGTGGACGGTTCGGGAATGAACCGGAACGTCACCCCGGCGATCGCGGGCGGTTCGCCCCAGTAGTGCGGGTTGGCCTTCAACGTGATCGAGTCACCGCTTTTGGCACTGGCGAAAGAAAACGGACCGGTGCCGACCGGGTGGGTGGCGATCTGCCCGCTCTCGACGTTGCGCCGCTGCACGATAGCCATTCCCTTGAAACCGCCGATGTTGGTCAACAGGTTCGGAGTGGGCTGGTTGACGGTGATTTCCACGGTGTTCGCGTCGGTCGCCGCGACGTTGCGGACCGCGCTGAATCTGTATGCGTTGGCGAGCTTTTCGTCGATGATGCGATGGTAGGAGTAGACCACGTCGTCGGCGCGCAGCGGGCTGCCGTCATGAAATGTGACACCTTTGCGCAAATGAAACGTCCACGTCAGCTCATCGGCACTGACGCTCCACGACTCGGCGAGCGCGGGCCGCATCTCGAGGGTGTCGTCGGGCTCGACGAGGGTGTCGAAGACATTCTCGAGCACCTCGAAGGAGAAATACGCGGTCGTCTTCTGCGGGTCGCGCTGGTCGGGTTCACCGGCGATCGCCGCGACGAGATATCCGGACCCCTCGTCGCCGAGGTCGACACGTCGGCCGGCTGAACAGGCGCAGAGAGCGAGCGCAACGACCGCGCACATCACTGCCACGGCTGTTCGTGCTCTGATCACCTCCGCCACCGTATAAGCCCGTGCATACTTGCGTCGTGCGCATCACTCGAGTGCTCGTCGCCGCCGCTCTGGCCACCGGGGTCGCGATGGGAGGGGCTGCTCACGCGACGGCGCGGCCGGTCGAGCCGCCGATGTACGGCATCTACACCTACCACCAGGACGGTGTGCCGGACGAGACCTGGACGATCTACGCGACGTGCGTGGAGGCAGGCTGCGAGCTGCACGTGTCGAGCGTGGTCTCGCCGAGCCTCGGACCCGACAGCGACTCCCCGGGGTACGGCGGGGACGCGCGCAAGGTCAACGGACTGTGGACGTGGCTTATCTATAAGGAAAAGGGCGCGACATGCCCCGATGGCAGCAAGGGTCCGGCGAACTACAGCTACTCCTGGGACCAGTACACTCTCGCCGGCACCGCGACGGTCTTCATTACCGATGCCTGCGGGATGAAGCCGGGCATGACGAAGGCGCCGTTCACGTTGACCTACAAGGCGCCGCTTCCGGTTCCGATCGTGTTGGACCCGCTGAACCAGATCGAGAACCTGTGGTGAGGCGCGTCGTCGGCTACTGACGCGACGTGGCCTCGCGCAGCAACGCGATGTCGTCCTTGCGGCCGTCGTCGGCCGTTTCGCAGATCACCGGGGCGTCGGCCGCGGTGACCACCGCGACCAGCAGCTCGGTGTCGATCTCGCCGGCGCCCAGGTTGGCGTGCCGGTCCCGCCCCGAGCCCTGCGGGTCCCTGGAGTCGTTGCAGTGCACCAGGTCGATGCGCCCGGTGATGGATGTGATCCGTTCGACGGCGTCGATCAGCGCCTCGCCGGCCGCCCACGCGTGGCAGGTGTCGAGGCAGAAGCCGATGTCTTTGTCGCCGATGCGGTCCCACAGGCGCGCGATCGTGTCGAAGTGGCGGGCCATGGCGTGGTCGCCGCCGGCGGTGTTCTCCAGATACACCGGCACCGTGCTCTCGAGTTGGTCGAGCGCCTTGCGCCACCGTTCGAATCCCGCGTCGAGATCGTCGTCGACGTGGCCACCGTGCACGATGACTGCTGCGGCGGCGATGTCGGCCGCCGCGTCGCAGGTGTCCTGCAGGATTTTGCGCGACGGGATGCGGATCCGGTTGTTGGCCGACGCCACATTGATGAGGTAGGGCGCGTGCACGTAGATCGGCACGGTCGACTCGCGCAGCCGCGCGGCATCGTTGCGCGGCGTCGGTTTCTTCCAGCTCTGCGGATTGCCAAGGAAGATCTGCACCGCGTCGGCGCCTTCCGCATCCGCTGCCGCAAGCGGATCGTCCGGGCTTACGTGCGAACCAATGAGCACCGGTTCAGT
>JAFAWC010000722.1 GCA_019242135.1 Mycobacteriaceae bacterium
ATGCCGTCGATCCACTCGGCGATCAACACCTTCGGCGAGCTCGCCACGATGTGCGGGATCACGAACTTCGGATCGCCCTCATAGGCCTTGGCGAACGCGCGCTGGTGGTCGGCCTCCAGCCGGTAGTCCAGCTCCATTTCGGTGCGCTCGATCAGCTCGTCGACCACACCCTGCACGTCGGCGCCGGGGGAGAGCTGCTTGAACAGCCCGACCATCCGCTGCATCGTCTTCAGGTCGGCGCGCAACGCCTCATCGGCGCCGGGGTACTGGATCTTGACCGCCACCTCGCGCCCGTCCGACCACACCGCCTTGTGCACCTGCCCGATGCTCGCCGAGGCGACCGGGGCATCGTCGAACGAACTGAACCGCTCCCGCCACTTCGTGCCGAGCTGCTGGTCGAGCACGCGGTGCACCCTGGCGGCCGGCAGCGGCGGGGCATCCTTTTGCAGCTTGGTCAGCGCCTCGCGGTACGGCTTGCCGTACTGCTCGGGGATCGCGGCCTCCATCACCGACAGGGCCTGGCCGACTTTCATCGCGCCACCCTTGAGCTCACCCAAAACGGTGAACAACTGCTGGGCGGCCTTGTCCATCAGCTCGGCGGTGACCTCGTCCTTCGACTTACCGGTCAGCCGTTTGCCGAAGCCCAGCGCGGCCCTGCCAGCGAACCCCACGGGCAGGGTCGCAAGCTTCGCATTGCGTGCGGCTCGCCCGCGTTTGATGTCTGCCACGTAACCATCATCCCGTACGCCGACGCCGGCACCGCAACGAAGTGGCAACAATCGTTTTCAGTCGCCGCCGGGGTCGTCGGGGGAGTGAGGGTTTTCGCGGTTCGGGCGGTCGTCGGCGCTTTCGGGGTTTTCGGGGTTTTCGATGGCGCGCGCGATGGCCTCGTCGATGCCGCTGGTATCGCCGCCGATCACCCGGTCGATGAAGCCGGCCGGCTCGTCTAAGTCGGCCGCCTCGGGTAGCAAATCCGGGTGTTGCCAGACCGCGTCGCGCGCATCGACGCCAGCGGCCTGGGTCAGCCGCTCCCACAGCTGCGCAGCTTCGCGCAGCTTGCGCGGCCGCAGCTCCAAGCCGACCAGAGTCCCGAACGTCTGCTCGGCGGGGCCGCCGGTCGCGCGCCGACGGCGCAGCGTCTCGCTCAACGCCGCGGTGCCCGGGATGCGGTCGCCCAGTGCCGCGCCCACCACGGTCTGCACCCAGCCCTCGATCAACGCCAGCAGCGTTTCGAGCCGTTCGAGAGCGGCGGTCTGCTCGGGCGTGGCCTTCGGCTCGAAGACACCCTGGGTGAGCAGCTGTTCCATCACGGCGGGGTCGCCGAGCGTCATCGGATTGATCCCGCGGGCAGCCTCCTCGATCCCCGACATATCGATCTTCATGCCGCGGGCGAACGACTCGACGGCGTTCAACAGCTGACTGGACAGCCACGGCACGTGACTGAACAACCGATGATGCGCGGCCTCACGGGCGGCAAGAAACGTCAGAACTTCGCTGCGCGGCTGCTCCAGCCCCTCCGACAGGCCCTCGATCGCACCCGGCAACAGCGCCCCGACGCCCTTGGGACCCAGCGGCAGGCCGATGTCAGTGGAGGTGAGCACCTCCTTGGACAGCGTGGCAAGGGCTTGGCCCAACTGCGAGCCGAACGCCATCCCGCCCATCTGCGAGAGCATCGACAGCAGCGGTCCGGCCATCGACTTGGCCTCCTCGGGCAGCGCCGAGGCCCACACCGTCGAGATCTGCTCCGCCATCGGATCGCACAGCCGCTTCCAGGTGTCCAGCGTGTTGTCGACCCAATCCTGCGGTGTCCACCCGACCGCTTTCGTGGTGCCGGCGGGCAGTGATGTGGCGCCGTCGAGCCAGGTCTCGGCGAGGTGCACAGCGTCGGAAATCGCCGACGACGTGGCCTCCGGGATGGGTTTGACGAAGCCGATGGACCTGGACGCCAGCCGGCGCGCCACGTCGTAGTTGACCGGACCGGACGACTTACCTGAGCTCATCGCGGCGCCCGCGCCGCTGAACATCTGGCCGAGCTGGGTGAACAGCTTGCCCAGATCGGCGACGTCGAAGCCAGGTTGCTCGCCGGAGCCCGGATCCTCGTGCGGGTCCTTTCCGGGCTTGTCGCGGTCGGGATCTTCTCCGGCGGAGAAGCCAAAAGGCAGGTCAGCCATACCGTCAACCGTACTCATCGGCGGCCTGCTGCGCGGGTGGCGGCGTCACGCTGTCGG
>JAFAWC010000502.1 GCA_019242135.1 Mycobacteriaceae bacterium
GGGTCTTGCCGGGGCCGCGGAGCTCCTCGACGGTGGTCTCGAAGTACTCGGCGGTGGCGGCCATGATCATCGCGGTGCTGATCTGGGTGGTCTCGGCGTCGGAGATGAGATCGCGCAAGACGATCTCGGCGAGCGCGCGGTCGATCGGCGTTTGGTTGAGCGAAGCGAATGCCGTGACCCGGATCAGCGCGCCCTCAAGCTCGCGGATGTTGCGCTCGATGCTGCTGGCGATGAGCTCGAGCACGTCGCCGGGCACGTCGAGACGGTCCATCTGCGCCTTCTTGCGCAAGATCGCGATGCGCGTTTCGAGTTCTGGCGGCTGAACGTCGGTGATAAGGCCCCATTCGAACCGCGTCCGCAGTCGGTCTTCCAGTGTGGCGAGCTGCTTGGGAGGGCGGTCGGAGGAGATGACGATCTGCTTGTTCGCGTTGTGCAGGGTGTTGAAGGTGTGGAAGAACTCTTCCTGGATCCCTTCCTTGCCTTCGATGAACTGGATGTCGTCGACCAACAGGACGTCGATGTCGCGGTAGCTGCGCTTGAAGGCGACCTTGCGGTCATCACGCAGCGAATTGATAAAGTCGTTGGTGAATTCCTCGGTCGAGACGTACTTGACCCGCATGCCCGGAAAGAGACGTTGCGCGTAGTTGCCCGCGGCGTGAAGCAGGTGGGTCTTGCCCAAGCCGGATTCACCCCAGATGAATAGCGGGTTGTAGGCGCGCGCCGGGGCTTCGGCGATCGCCAAGGCGGCGGCATGAGCAAATCGGTTGGAAGCGCCGATCACGAACGTGTCGAACGTGTAGCGCTTGTTGAGGCTGATGATCTCGGGCGGGCCGGCGCGGCCGGGTGGCGGCTTGTTGAGGAAATAGGACGGCCAGGATTCGTGGGCGCTGGCTAACGCCTCGCTGTCGTCATCGACCTCGTCGGGATCGGTGTCGAAGGTTGCCGGCAGGCCCGCCAAAGGGTCATCGATGTCGTTGGGTTCGGGCGGGGCGATGCGGACACCGAGTTCGACTCGTTGACCCAATCGGCGGCTGAGCGCGTCGACGATCTGTGTGCGCAGGTGGCGCTCAATCTCGTTCTGCACGAAGCTGCTCGGTACCGACAGGAGCGCGAATCCTTCGGCGATCGTGAGAGGTTTGACGAGTGTGAGCCAGGCACGCTGCTGTGGAGTGAGCGGCGGGGCGGTGAGGTCACCGACGGCCGGGTCCAGGGTGTCGGGGTGGTCTCCGTTGAGTTCGGCGACAACCGTGTTCCATACGGCGGCGAATGGTGCGTCGGCGTCAGCTGTCAACGCCCAGTTCCCCCTTAGTCATCGGTGGAGGGTCGACAAATTGGGGCGATGACACCTGTCCACATAGTTATCCACAGGTGTGGACAGGACGAAGTCACGCTTCGTTGTCGCTCGATTTGAGTCGGTGGCCGGAGTCCTGACGGCTCCCGCGGCAGGGCTGGAATCAGGAACCGACCAGGCACCCCCACTCCATTGTGTGGCTTGTCGTGTCTAGCTTGGGCCGGCCGTCTCCGACGGAAACGGCATTGGCAGAAGCTAACAGGTTTCCGATGGAGTGACCAACCGTTCGGCAACATTGGTGAAGACTTCTCGGCGCGTCGCGCATCGTGGGTGACGGCTGTGACGGCAGTGAAATTGGAGGGCCGCGCGGGCGGGCGTTTGACCACCCGTAGCGGGGTCAGTACCCTCGAACAGTCGCCCGAAAGTCGGCGATACGGCAGCGAACCGGGCATCCCGGGGCCCGCGCCGGTTAGTGAGCGAGGCGAAGAGCTTACCAACGGCCACCACGTCACTTCTGCATGCGTTGTCAGACGATGCGCGAGCCGGCGAGGTGCCACACCCACGAGGAGATTACTGCCGTGGCCAAGGGCAAACGGACCTTCCAGCCGAATAACCGCAGGCGAGCGCGGGTGCACGGGTTTCGGCTCCGGATGCGAACCCGGGCCGGGCGTGGAATTGTGTCCAATCGTCGGCGCAAGGGCCGGCGGACGTTGACTGCCTGAGCCCGCTCGGAATACGACGGAATACGACGGTGCTTCCGGCGCGGTACCGAATGACCCGGTCGACGGAATTCGGTTGGACGGTCAGGCACGGAGTGCGGGCCGTGGAACGTGATCTGGTGGTCCATGCCCGGCGGTGCGACGACGAGCGCGGTCCCAAGATTGGTCTGGTTGTCGGAAGGGCCGTGGGCTCATCGGTTCAACGGCACCGGGTGGCACGGCGGCTTCGCCATGTGGCGCGGACCCTGGTAACTGAACTCGACTCTCGTGACCGGATCGTGATCAGGGCGTTACCGGGTAGCCGGCACGCGATTTCGGCACGGCTGGAACAGGAATTGCGGTCTGGCCTGCGGCGGGTCCGTGTGCTGGGGGAGGGTCAACGATGAGTGCCGGGGTCGCGCTGGAACGGCTGCGCCGGTCGCCCGTGCGTGCGGCGATCTTCGCGATCGAGCTGTACCGCACCTACGTGTCGCCGATGCGGCTGCCGAGCTGCCGGTTCAGTCCGAGCTGCAGCCAGTACGCGATCGAGGCGCTGTCGGCATACGGGTTGGTCAAAGGCGGATGGCTGGCGACCGTACGGCTGGTGAAATGCGGGCCGTGGCATCGGGGAGGATGGGACCCGGTCCCCGAGCGATCACGCCGGGTCCCGAAGAATCACGTCTGGGATGCCCCAGCCTTGCGAGCGGAGAGATAGTCCCGTGTTCGATCCGGTCAGTCTGGACATCGTCTACTACCCCGTATCGGCGATCATGTGGGTCTGGTACAAGGCGTTCGCGGCCATTCCCTTCCTGGGGCCGTCGAGCTTTTTCACGTGGGCGTTGTCAGTGATGTTCTTGGTCTTCACCTTGCGCGCGATCCTGTACAAGCCGTTCGTCAAGCAGATCCGCACAACGCGACAGATGCAGGAGATGCAGCCGCAGCTCAAGGCGCTGCAGAAGAAGTACGGCAAGGACCGGCAGCGGCTCGGCATGGAAATGCAAAAGCTGCAACGCGAACACGGGGTCAACCCGCTGCTGGGATGCCTGCCGATGCTGGCGCAGATCCCAGTGTTTCTGGGCCTGTATCACGTGCTGATGTCGTTCAATCGGACGCAGCACGGCATCGGCCGGCTGGGCCTGGATCCCGACACCAACCGGCAACTCGGGAACTACGTCTTCAGCGCGAAGGACGTCGGGCATTTTCTCGACGCGAATCTGTTCGGCGCGCCGATCGGTGCGTCGATGACCCAGTCGATGGGCAGCATCGCGGCGTTCCATGAATTCAACCGAGTCGCGGTGATCGCGATCGGGGTGCCGTTGATGTTGCTCGCCGGATTTGCGACCCACATGAACAGCCGGGCGTCGATCGCGCGCCAGAGTCCAGAAGCGGCGGCCAACCCGCAGACCGCGATGATGAACCGGCTCGCGCTCTACATCTTCCCCCTCGGGGTCGTGGTCGGCGGACCGTTTCTGCCCCTGGCCATCATCCTGTACTGGTTTGCCAACAACATCTGGACGTTCGGACAGCAGCACTATGTGTTCGGGATGATCGCCAAGGAGGAGGAGGAGAAAAAACAGGAGGCGATCGCCCGGCGCGCGGCGAACGCGCCCGCCCCGGGGGCCAAGCCGAACCGCCGCCCGAAGAAGTCGGCGGCATCGCCGAACGGGGCAGCCACTGAGGATGGGACGGCGGCGGAGGCCGCCGCCGCGGATGGCGAGTCGCCGAAGGAAGCGGACGGGTCGGGACCGGACGACGCGAGTTCGGTGGGACGAACGCCGCGGCCCGGCGCGCGGCCGAAGAAGCGCAAACGTTGAGGCGCGATGAGCAGCGGAGAACAGAGGGGAGAACGCGCGGATGACTGATGCGGAAACCGCTGAGCGCGATAACGAGGTGAACGAGTCGACGGCCGGCACTACCAAGCCCGAAGATCTGGAAGAGCGGCTCGTGGCCGAGGGAGAGATTGCGGGGGACTACCTCGAGGAGTTACTGGACCTGCTCGACTTCGACGGGGACATCGATCTGGACGTGGAGGGCAACCGGGCGGTGGTGAGTATCGACGGCGGCGAGGATCTGGTGAAGCTCGTCGGCCGGCGCGGCGAGGTGCTCGACGCGCTGCAAGAGCTGACCCGGCTGGCGGTACACCAGAAGACCGGTGAGCGCAGCCGGTTAATGCTCGACATCGCGAGTTGGCGACGTCGTCGGCGCGAGGAGCTGGCGGGGCTTGGCCACAAGGTGGCCCAGCGCGTGCTGGAATCGGGTGAGCGCGAGGAGCTGACGCCGATGACGCCTTTCGAACGCAAGATCGTCCACGACGCGGTGGCAGCGGTGCCGGGTGTGCGCAGCGAGAGTGAAGGCCAAGAACCGTCGCGCCGCGTGGTCGTGCTCGTCGACCAGTAGGGACCAAGTTACAGCGGTGTAGTTCGAGGTGTAGTGGCGGTCAGCGTCCGGCGGTAGGGACCCCGAGGAATGTTTCACGTGAAACATATCGAAGTACCACAGGCTCCATCCGCTGCGCTACGACTGTTCGGAGACAACCGTGATCGGGCGGGGCGATACGCGCAACTGCTCGCCACCGACGGAGTCGAGCGGGGCGTGATCGGGCCCGGCGAAGTGCACCGGCTGTGGGATAGGCACCTGCTCAACAGCGCGGCGATCGAAGAACTGATCCCGGCCGGCGCGGGCGTCGTGGACGCCGGAAGCGGGGCTGGACTGCCCGGCATTCCCCTCGCGTTGGCCCGACCGGATCTGCACGTCATTCTCGTCGAGCCGATGCAGAGGCGAGTTGACTTTCTGCGCGAGGTCGCCGAGGAATTGGGTATCGGTACCACCGTCGAGGTGGTGCGCGGCCGGGTGGAGGAGAACGCGGTCCGGCATAGGATCGGTTTGGTCGATGTCGTCACGTGCCGCGCGGTGGCTTCGTTGGACAAGTTGGCAGGCTGGTGCCTGCCGCTGTTGCGACCCGGCGGGCATCTGCTGGCGATCAAGGGCGAGCGAGCCGAGGAAGAAGTGCAACGCCACCGGCGTGTGATGGCGTCGCACGGCGCGAGGACTGTCAGGGTGGTGAGATGTGGCGGGGACTACTTAGATCCCTCCACGACCGTAGTGGTCGCGGAACGCGCGGACGCCAGACCGCGGCGAGAAGCGCGGCCTCCGGCGCGGCCTCCGAAACGGAGCGGGAGGCGGTCGTGACCGAGGCGCCGGCGGAAGGGGAGGCGACGGTGACGAAGGCGCCCGCGGCAGGGGAGGCGGTCGTGACCGAGGCGCCCACGGCGGGGGAGGCGAGGGTGGCCGAGGCGCCCGCGGCAGGGGAGACGGTCGCGCGGGGCAGCGGCGCGGTGGGCACGGACGTGACCAGCGCGGTGGGCACGGACGTGACCGGCGCGACTGCTGCGCGGGAGAGTGGGACCGCGAATGTTTCACGTGAAACACCGTCGACCGCAGATGCGCCGTGGCCGACAGACTCCGCGGATACCCCCATCGGTGCGGCCGCCGAGCGGGCCATGCACGTGCTGCACACCACCCACCCGCGACTCACGCCGCCCGCGCGCCGGCGGCTTCTTACGATCGCGAATCAAAAGGGTGGCGTCGGCAAGACGACCACCGCCGTCAACCTCGCCGCCGCGCTTGCACTGGAGG
>JAFAWC010000496.1 GCA_019242135.1 Mycobacteriaceae bacterium
TCCAGCGCCATCCGCTGCTGCGGGTCGAGATTGTCGGCCTCCATCTTCGACAGCGCGAAGAACTCCGAGTCGAAGCCCTTGATGTCTTTGAGGTAGCCGCCGCGAGTGCGGGCCTTGGCGACACGCTCAGCGATGCGGGGTTCGTCGAGGAACTCCACCCAGCGACCCGCGGGCAGATCGCTGATCGCGTCGCGACCCTCCAGCAGCGCCTGCCACGTCTCCGCGGGCGTGTTCATGTCGCCCGGAAAGCGGGTGGACAGCCCGACGACCGCGATGTCGGCGACGTCCCGCGCCCGCGACCAGTCCTCGTCGTCGGCGGCGCCGTCGGTTTCCGGCTCGCCCTCGACGATGCGCGTGGCCAGCGATTCGATGGTGGGGTGCTGAAACGCCACCGTCGCCGAGAGCGTCACGCCGGTGAGGTCCTCGATGTCGGCGGCCATCGAGACCGCGTCACGTGACGACAGGCCCAACTCGACCATCGGGGCGGTCTCGTCGATCGCGTCCGCGGACTGGCTGGTGGCGTCGGCCACCCAATTGCGCAGCCAGGTTCGCATCTCGGCGACCGTCATGTCGCCTTGTTGGGTGGTGTCCTCAGTTTCGTTCTCTGTCATACCAATTCGCGGTTGTCAGTCCGCCGCGTCGGGGAAGGAGTTCTGGGCGGGGGTGCCGCCGCGCAGGCTGCCGTCGATGTAGGCGGCCCGGCATGCGCGCCGGCCGATCTTGCCGCTTGATGTGCGCGGGATGGTGCCGGCAGGCACCAACAGCATGTCGCGCACCGTGACACCGTGGCGGACGGCGATCGCGGCGCGGATGTCATCGGCGACCGGCACTGCGTCGAGCTTGTGAGCGCCGGGCGCGCGCTCACCGACGATCACCAACTGTTCGGACGTGTCCTCCGGGTCGTACTTCAGCCCGGCGTGCGGGTTATCGAAGACAGCCGCGGGGAGTTGATTGGCCGGCACGGAGAACGCCGCGGCGAATCCCGGCCGCAGCGCGCGGGTGGACTCCTGCGCGGTGTACTCGAGGTCCAGAGGGTAATGGTTGCGGCCGTCGATGATCACCAGCTCCTTGATCCGGCCGGTGACGTAGAACTCACCGTCGAGGAATGCGCCCAGGTCGCCGGTGCGCATCCACATCGCGTCCTCCGGGGCACCCTCGGCATGGGACGGGTTGGTGCGCGCCTTGAGGATGTTCTTGAACGTCTCCTGGGTCTCCTGCTCACGGTTCCAGTAGCCGGTGCCGACGTTGTTGCCGTGTACCCAGATCTCGCCGATCTGGCCGTCGGGCAGCTCCTCGCCGGTGTCCGGGTCGACGATCACCGCCCACTCGTCGTAGCCGATCTTGCCGCAGGACGCCTGCGTCATCGCCTTCGGCGAACCGTCGGGGACCGGCACCAGCCGGCCGCTGACCAGCTCATCACGGTCGACGCTGATGATCAGCGGCGGTGAGTTGGGCTCGGTGGTGGACACGAACAGCGTCGCCTCGGCCATCCCGTACGACGGCTTGATCACACTGGGGGACAGCCCGTACGGCGCGAACGCGTCGGTGAACTTGCGTATCGAGGCCTGCGACACCGGCTCACTGCCATTGAGGATCGCCCGGACATTGCTCAGGTCGAGTTCGGGTTCGCCTTCCTTGGGCAGCCCACGCAGTGCAGCGTGCTCGAACGCGAAATTCGGCGCCGCCGAAATGGTCGAATCACGGTCCTCGCCCTTCACCGCGAGCTCGCGTAGCCAACGGATCGGTCGGCGCACGAACGCGGCGGGGGTCATGAACGTCGCGTTCCTGCCGATGATCGACGGCAGCATGATCGTGATCAGGCCCATGTCGTGAAAGAACGGAAGCCAGCTGACGCCGCGTACGCCTTCGTCGCCTTGTTCCAGCGCGGTCAGCACGGTCATCACCTGAGTCAGGTTGGTGGCCACTGCCACGTGCGTGATCTTCACGCCTGCCGGGGCGCGGGTGGAGCCCGAGGTGTACTGCAGGTAGGCGATTGTGTCCTCGGTGGGGTTCTCGGGCTGCACCCAGGTATCGGCGACCTCTTCGGGCACCGCGTCAACGGCGATGATGCGCGGACGTTCCTTCGCCGGCCGGTTGCGGAAGAACTTGCGCACGCCCTCGGCCGAGCCGGTGGTGGTGAGAATCGTCGATGGGGTGCAGTCGTCGAGCACCGAATGCAGTCGGCCGACATGACCGGGTTCTCCCGGGTCGAACAGGGGCACGGCGATGCGACCGGAATACATCGCGCCGTAGAACGCGCTCAGGTAGTCCAGGTTCTGCGGGCACAGGATCGCGATCCGGTCACCGGGCTCGGTGACCTGTTGCAGGCGGGCGCCGATGGCACGGTTACGGGCGCTGAACTGCGCCCAGGTCAGGTCGCGCGCGACGCCGTCGCGCTCAGTGGAGAAGTCGAGAAAGCGATACGCCAGGTGGTCACCCCGGGTATGGGCCCACCGCTCCACGTGGCGGACGAGGCTGGAGCCCTGCGGAAACACGATCCGGCCCGTCTTCTTGTCGATGAACGGGTTGACCAAAGTCGGCACGTCTTACTCTCCTGTCAAGCACCCTCGTGGGACCTGTCTCACCAAGTGGGGCCGGCCCCTGGGTCGACCGGCTGTCACCGCGACCCTCAAACCTCCAAGATCGTACAGAGGTTGATGACCAGCCCATTCGCCGCGCGCACCCATTGCCGTTCTTACTTATTTCTTAATGTTAGGTGACGGCCAATCGGTCACCAAATCGACCGGCCGTTCTTTTGCTACATAGTTATGGTCTCGTGTTCATCCGTGCCTGACAGGATGGGGTGCGGCGGCGATCACGTTCGCTGCCCAGTCGCGCGTCCAGACCGTGGCCGGCTGGCCATTCAGACTCCAGAACTGCGTGGTGTTGTACAGCGCGTGCACGGGCTGGCCCGCGCCGCCCAGCAGCACTTTGATCGTTCCCGGCAGGTTCAGCGGATCGAACGCGTCCGACGGCGCCGCGCAGATCAGATCGCCCTGTGCGCAGATTTCGTTGGTCCGGTCGGTCAACGCACCGAAGCCGCCGCTACGTCCGCCGGTCATCGTCATGCCGGACGGAATGAACGGAAAAGAACGCAGCGTGATCTCGGCGCCTTCGCCGGCGGGCTTCGGGCCGATGTCCTGCCCGATACCAGGCTCTCGACGGCCGTCGGCGATCAACGTCACACCGAGCACACGATCAGAAGCCACCGGTCCGCGGCCGTTTCCGATATCGCTTGCGAGGTCACCACCGATGACCGCCCCCTGGGAGAATCCGACGATCACAAAGCCGGTGAGCGGGCATTTCCCGGCCACCTCCGCAATCGCGTTTCTGGCGGCATCTGTGCCCTGGCGCCGGCTCACGTCGTAATCGACCTCATTGTCACCGGACAGCGGGCGGTGGAACTGCGCGACGTACGGGACGGTGTAAACCTGCAGCCGACCAGTGCCGAACTGGGTGGCAAGCGAACGCGTCACGTTGAGCAGCAGGGCGTTTGGGAACTGAGTCGGATTCGTGGGGTCCTGTTGTGGCGAGGACTCCCAGGTGCCGGGGATCGACACCATCATCACGTCGGGGCAACTGAGGGCCTGGGCCGACTCGGGTCCGGGCCTGTGATGCCGCAAGACGAGCAGGACCACGACGGCCAGGACCAGCGCCGCGGTCACCGCGAGCGCAAGGATACGTTTGCGCCGACGCCGCTTCGCCATGTCAGGTGTGGGGGGGATGGGGCGCACCGGCGAGGACGCCAGCGGCCCAGTTGCGCGCCCACACGGTGGCGGGCTGACCGTCCAGACTCCAGAACTGCGTGGTGTTGTACAGCGCGTGCACCGGTTGGCCGCCACCACCGGACAACACGCTGAGCGTGGTGGGCAGGTTGGTGATGTTGAACGCCTCCTGCGGCGCCGCGCAGATCAGATCGCCCTGGGCGCAGATCTCGTTGGTGCGGTTGTTGAGCGCACCGAACCCGCCCGGCCGTGGCCCGGTCATCGTCAAGCCGAAGCCGGACAACATCGGCACCTCGTGCAGCGTGATCTCAGCGCCCTGCCCGGGCGGGTTGGGGCCGATGTCCTGGCCCACGCCGGCCTCGCGGCGACCGTCGGCGATCAGCGTCACCCCCAGCACCAAGTCCTCGTCGACGGGTCCCCGGCCGTTACCGATGTCGCTGGCGATGTCGCCCGCGATGACCGCGCCCTGGGAAAAACCGATGATCACATAGCTGGTCAGAGGGCACTTGTTGGACATGTCGGTGAGCGCGGCCACCGCCGCGCGGGTGCCCTCCGCGCGACTGTCGTTGTAGGAGATCTGGTTGTCCGTGCTGAACGGGTTGTGGAACTGCGCCGTGTAGGGCACGGTGTACGTCTGGATGCGGCCGTTGCCGAATTGCTCGGACAGCGGACCAGTGACGTTGAGCAGCAACGCATTCGGGAACTGCGTCGGGTTGCGCGGGTCCTGCTGCGCCGAGGACTCCCAGGTGCCCGGGATCGAAAGCACCTGCACGTCGGGACAACTCGCGTCCTGAGACGCCGGGCGCGGCTTCTTCGGGACCACCGACGTGCTCGGTGGTGCTGCGTTCGGCGGGCTGGGCTGCGGCGACTGGCCGGGACCGGGCGCACGCAGGTAGACCACCAGGTAGAGCAGACCGAGTACGACCAGCAGCGCCATCGCACCTGCTGCGGTCAGCGCGAGCAGGCGGTGGCGCCTCCGCCGAGACTTCTTTGCCATCTTTCCCTGCTAGCAGAGCCGGTCGCTGGCGATGCGGATGTAGCTCTCGGTGGCCGCGTCGACGTCGGCGGCGGTGGGCGCCATCAAACTCAGATGCGCCTCCTGCACGTCATTGGCGACGAGGGGATGCACGTAGTCCCACACCGCCTGCGGGCTCTGGCCCGCTGCGCGCGCCTGACAGACATAGCTGCCGATGCTCAGCGCGCGCAGGTCACTGGACGGGTGAACGCCGCCGGCGGCGAGCGCATCGAGGTACCCGCGCTGCTGCGCGGTCACCGTCAACCTGCTCTGCTGCACCGGCCCGGTGGCGCCCGGATCCGGCTGCTGCGCTCCCGGACCGACGGTGCCCGAGGCCGGTGGTGTGGTCTCGCCCGCGGGCAGGGTGACGCTGGACATCATCCCGTCGGATGCCGAGCATCCCGACAGAAAGGCGGTGAGCGTGAGCGCCACCGCAGTCAGCGTCCGTTGCACGTCCTCCACGGTACCGGCTGACCGCCGGCCGCCTCGGTGAGCAACATGGCGGTTTGCTGCCCGGCGGACCCCGGTTACCTGATGGTCGCCACCAACTCGCCCGCCATCGCGCCCAGCTGCGGGCCCCACGTCGACCAGTCATGGTTGCCGCCGGGCGGGAAGTCGAAGTGCCCGTTGTGGCCGCCCACCTCGCGGTAGTGCTGGTAGAACGTGCGATTGCTGCCCTGCGCCTGGTCGCAGTACCCGATCATGGCGGCGTCATCGCTGCACGTCAGCGTCTGCGGGCTGAACAGCCACAGCCTCGTGTTGTTCTGCGCGAGCAGCGACACGTGGACGTCGGGGTCGTGCCACTTCCACCGACCCAGCTGCGGCAGTCCCCACATGTTGCGGGTGTCCACCCCGCCGAAGCGCATCAACCCGTCGGTGATCGCGCCGTTCATGAACGTGCTCGACGGGCTGAGGAAACCCGACAGCGACCCGGCGAACCGGTACCGGTCGGGATAGAACGCGGCCATCGCCAACGCGCCGTACCCGCCCTGGGCGGCACCGACGATCCCGTGACCGTTGGGGGCCAGGCCCCTGTTCGCGGCCAGCCAGTCGGGCAACTCCTGGGACAGGAAAGTC
>JAFAWC010000020.1 GCA_019242135.1 Mycobacteriaceae bacterium
GTCGCGAGAAGCTGACTGAGGAGACCGACGACCTGTTGGACGAAATCGACGACGTGCTCGAAGAGAACGCGGAGGACTTCGTTCGCGCGTACGTCCAAAAGGGCGGACAGTGACCTGGTCGCATCGCGAACAGCTGGCCACCCCCAATCCCCTTTCCGGAGCTCCCTCTCTCCCCGTGGACTTGTCGTCCTTCTCTGAATATCTGCGCAGGCAGGCGCCCCAGCTCCTGCCGGTGGGTTCGGGCGGCGGCACCGGTCCAGCAGGTGCCCAGTTGGCCCACGGCACCACGATCGTGGCGTTGAATTTTCCCGGCGGCGCGGTGATCGCCGGCGACCGGCGCGCCACCCAGGGCAACATGATCGCCAGCCGCGACGTGAAGAAGGTCTACATCACCGACGACTACACCGCGACCGGGATCGCAGGCACCGCCGCCATCGCGGTCGAATTCGCCCGGCTCTACGCCGTCGAACTCGAACACTACGAAAAGCTCGAAGGCGTGCCGCTGACGTTCGCGGGCAAGGTTAACCGGCTCGCAATCATGGTGCGGGGCAACCTCGGAGCCGCGATGCAGGGCCTGGTGGCGCTTCCGCTGCTCGTCGGCTACGACATCGACGCCCCCGACCCGCAATCCGCGGGGCGGATCGTGTCGTTCGACGCGGCCGGCGGGTGGAACGTCGAAGAAGAGGGCTACCAGGCAGTCGGGTCGGGATCGGTGTTCGCCCGGTCGTCGATCAAAAAGCTCTATCCCCAAGTGCTCGACGCGGATTCCGCGCTGAAGGTGGCCGTGGAAAGTCTCTACGATGCCGCCGACGACGACTCGGCCACGGGGGGACCGGATCTGGTGCGTGGCATCTACCCGACCGCGGTGTCGATCAGCGCGGAGGGCGCAGTCGAGGTGCCGGAGGCGCGAATCGCCGAGCTGGCCCGCGAGATCATCGACAACCGCTCCCAGATCAGGACTCCGCGGACCGATTTCACTGAACCGACGGATGCGCGGGACGGCGCGTGACATTCCCGTACTTCATATCGCCCGAGCAGGCGATGCGCGAGCGTTCCGAGCTTGCGCGCAAGGGCATCGCCCGCGGCCGCAGCGTGCTGGCCCTCGTGTACGCCGGCGGTGTGCTGTTCGTCGCCGAGAACCCGTCGCGGTCACTGCAGAAGATCAGTGAGCTCTACGACCGTGTCGGTTTCGCCGCTGTCGGCCGGTTCAACGAGTTCGACAACCTCCGCCGAGGGGGCATCCAGTTCGCCGACACCCGCGGATATGCGTATGACCGCCGCGACGTGACCGGGCGCCAGCTGGCCAACGTGTACGCGCAGACCCTGGGGACGATATTCACCGAGCAGGCCAAGCCGTACGAGGTCGAGCTGTGCGTGGCCGAGGTCGCCCATTTCGGCGAGACGAAATCGCCTGAGCTGTACCGGATCACCTATGACGGCTCGATCAACGACGAACCGCACTTTGTGGTGATGGGCGGGACAACGGATCCGATCTTGGCGGCGCTCAAAGAGTCCTATGAGGAGAATGCCACCCTGCCCGATGCCGTGACACTTGCGGTGAAGGCACTTCAGGCCGGCGCGACCGCCAATGGATCGGGTTCTGCGGAGACCCGCACGCTCGGGGTGTCGACATTGGAGGTCGCGATCCTCGACCAGAACCGGCCGCGTCGGGCTTTTCGGCGCATCACCGGGTCAGCGCTGGAGACGCTGCTGCCCGCGGCCGATTCGGATTCCGGTTAGCGCCTAGCGCGGGTTACGCCTCAGCTTCCCCGTGCACCCAGTACCCTCGATTGGGTGCAGCGTCGGATCATGGGAATCGAGACCGAATTCGGTGTCACCTGCACGTTTCACGGTCACCGTCGGCTGAGCCCGGACGAAGTCGCCCGCTACCTGTTCCGCCGGGTGGTGTCGTGGGGGCGCAGTTCCAACGTTTTCCTTCGGAATGGCGCGCGGCTCTACCTCGACGTCGGCAGCCATCCGGAGTACGCCACCGCCGAGTGCGACAGCCTGGTTCAGCTGGTCACGCACGACCGCGCGGGCGAACGGGTGCTCGAAGATCTGCTGGTCGATGCCGAGCAGCGGCTCGCCGACGAGGGCATCGGCGGTGA
>JAFAWC010000109.1 GCA_019242135.1 Mycobacteriaceae bacterium
CGAGAAGAAGCTCCGCCACGGCAGGTACTCGCCGAACGGCTGCACGATCTGCTTGTCATGGCGGTCCTGCGGTCCGTGGACCGGATCCCAGACGATCACCGTGTTGGTGGACGCCGGATTGTCGGCGGAGAAATCGGGTCGCTGCAGTACGGCGCCGACGAGGATCGGTGCGCGAATGACCGCTGCAGCAGTAGTGATCTCTTGCGCGGCATCTGGATTGATGATCGGGTCGATGTCTGACGAGTTCTCCGGCCAGATCACGAGCTGGGGTTGAGGAGCTTGGCCCACCCGCACGTCGTCGGCCAGGTGCACGGTCTCGCGGACGTGGTAGTCGAGTACCGCACGACGCTGGGCGTTGAACTCCAATCCCATCCGGGGAACGCTGCCCTGGACTGCGGCGACGTTGATGATCCGGTTAGCGTCGGCGCCCGTGCCCGACTGGCGAACGCCCGGCCAGGTGCCCGCGACGGCGACCAGCACCGCGCAGATACACAGGCCGGGCAACACCACGCGGGGTGGGACGTCGCCGCGGTGTCGCCACCAGTGGGACACCTCGGCGGCCAGCGCGAACACGCCGAACCCGGCCAACGTCACCCCGAAAGAAAGCAATGGCACACCGCCGAGCCGGACAACCGGCAGCATGGGCCCGTCGGTCTGGCCAAAAGCGACGACTCCCCACGGGAATCCACCGAAGGGGACCGTGCACTTCAACCATTCGGCCGCAGCCCACAGGGCAGCGAACCAGATCGGCCAGCCGTGCAGTCGCCGGACGGTTACGGCGGCTACTCCGAACAGGCCCGGAAACACCGCCTGTAGACCGGAGAGCGCCAACCACGGGACGGCGCCGACCAGTTGGCCGGTCCACGGCAGCAGCGGGACATAAAACGCCAAGCCGAACAGAAAGCCGTACCCGAACCCGCCGATCGGTGTCGTGGACTCCCGCATGAGCACCCACGCGAGCACCGTGAACGCGATGATCGCGCAGTACCACCGTCCGAACGGAGGGAAGCTGACCAGCAGCAGCAGACCTGCGGCGATCGCCGCGCTGAGCGCGGGCACCCGGTCGACGACGCCCCGGCCGAGCCGATGCGCCGGCTGCGCGTCGACGACCCCGGTGTCGCGGCCTTCGTCAGCCATAGATGACCTCGCCGCGGTGCACGGTGCGGAGGCATCGCGGCAGCGGCTCGTCCTCGTCCAGCCTGGGCAACGCGGGCACTCGCGACCTGGGATCCGTCGACCATCGCTGCACGGCATCGGCGGGCGCGGTCACCGCAAGCGGTCCGCTGTCCCAGACCGCGTACGAGGCGGGAGCACCGGGTACCAGTGTGCCGGTCACTCCGTCGCGCACCCCGCCGGCCCGCCACGCCCCGCGGGTAGCTGCCGCGAACGCGGCCCGCACCGAGATCGCGCTTCCCGGTGTGCGATGGTGAGCCGCGGCCCGCACGGTCGCCCACGGGTTCATGCTCGTCACCGGGGTGTCAGAGCCGAACGCCAGAGGCACGCCTTGGGATGCCAACAGCGCCAACGGGTTCAGTCGCCGGGCGCGCTGGGGGCCCAAACGGTCGGCGTACATGCCGTCATCGCCTCCCCACAGATTGTCGAAACCCGGTTGCACGCTCGCGATCACGCCCCACGATCCCAGCTGGGCGGCCTGCTCTGCGGTGATCATCTCAACATGCTCCAACCGGTGACCACATGTCGCGACCGCGGCGACTCCGCACCGTTTCACGGCACCCGCGAATGCCTCGACGGCCGCGGCCACCGCAGCGTCACCGATCACGTGGAATCCCGCCGGGATACCGGCTTGCGTGCAGGCGTGCACGTGTGCGGCGACCGCGGCCGCATCGAGATAGCAATTGCCGCAGTGGCCCGCGTCGGCATAGGGCTCGCTGAGCCACGCGGTGCGCGAGCCCAGTGCGCCGTCGACGAACAAGTCCCCGCCAAGCCCACGGGCGCCGGTCACCGCCAGTACAGCGGTGGCCTCATCGGGGCTCGTCACTGCCTGGCCCCAGTAGCCGACCACCTCCACGCCGTGGTCGGTGTCGCGAATCTCCTGCCAGTCGAGGTGTCCACCGATATCGGGCCCGGCGCATTCGTGCACGCAGACGACACCCAGCGCAGCCGCGGCGTCGAGCGCGGCGGTGCGTGCCGTGGCTCGCTGAGCCGGCGTGAGCGTGGCGCGCGCGACGGCACGCACGCGGTGATGCGCATCGGCGGTCAACGGGTCTTGCGGACGAAAACCGGCGTGGTCGGCGAGGCCGGCGGCCAACCGGCGCAGCGCCGACGAGGCGCCAGCCGAGTGGACGTCGACGCGTGCCACGTACGCGGGCCGGTCGCCGACCGCAGCGTCGATCTCGTCGGTGCTCGGCGCGGCCGGTCGCGGCCACGCCGACTCGTCCCAGCCGTGGGCCCACAGCAGCCCGTCCGGATGAGCGCGGGCGTACTCGCCGATCAATTTCAGGCAATGCTCGCGCGACGTCGCGGCACGCAGATCCAGGCCCGTCAGCGACAGGCCGGTGCCGGTGAGATGGACATGACTGTCGACGAACGCGGGCGCCACGAACGCGCCACCCACGTCGACGATCTCGGCGTCGGGAAACTGGATGCGGCCGAGGTCGTCGCTGCCCAGCCACGCGATGCGGCCGTCCCGGACGGCCAGCGCGGTGGCGTCGAGGTGGGTCGGGCTGTGCACCCTCGCCCCGACCAACAGTGAGGTCACCGGGCTACGACGGTGAGCGCGGAAGGGCAGCTGGTTCGACGTCGACGACGTCGATGACCTCGCCGTCGATGTAGTCAGGCCGCCGGTAAGCGATCAGCGGCGCCCGCCGGGCGACAAGGGCCGCAACGGCCGGACGAGCGACCACGCGGACAGGCGGCAGCAACAGGAGCACTCCAAGTGCGGTCGTGACGACGCCCGGGATGACGACCAGCACGGTGCCGAGTGCGATCAGCGCGCCGTCGGTAAGCGCGCCGCGCGACGTGTCGAACCCGGCCCGCAGCCGGCGCATCTGCCGTTTCATCTGCGCACCGGCAAGCACAGTTCCGGCACCCAGCGTGGCAAGCAACAGCAACACAGTCCAGCCTGCACCGATTGAGGCGACCAACGCGATGACCGCCGCCAGCTCGACGACGACGTACACGAGGAACCACCGCAACACCATGTGATTCAAACGTGTCATCGTGCGTGCGGGTTCCTAACCCGCGGGATGGACTTCGGGTTTGATTTCCAGGGCGGCATGCACCTTGTCGATACCACCGCGCAGAACCGTGTGAGCGTAGAACCACCAGGCGTGATACCAGTAACGCCGGAGGATGGCGTTGTAGACCTTTCTGGTCTCCGACTTGGGCAGCACCCGGGCCACGGCCTCGACGGCGTCGCTCTTGGGTTTGCCCAACGACCCGGATTTGGCGAGCGTGACCCGCGGGTTGTTGCGGATCCGCTTGATTTTCCACGACTCGTCATCGGTGATCACCAGCAGACGATCGCCGTCGCGCGTCGCCCAGACCGCCGACGGCTTAGCCCGGCCGTCCTTGGTGAACGTCGTCAGCAGCACATACTCGGAGCCGGCCACGTCGTCGAATGTCGGGGGCATCACGGGACCTTCAGCTCGAGTCCAACGTTTTTTCGCATGCCGCCGCGCACATACTTGCTGAACAGGTTGAACAGCTTGCCAACCAGCCCGTACCGTTTGCCGATCGCGTCGTACACGAGCGCGGTCTGCGACTTGTCCAGAATGCTTGCTTCGGCCTCGATGGCCTCGCTCTTCGGCGCGCCGCGCATGTCACACACGGCGAGCGTGACGCGCGGGGTGTTACGGATGCGCTTGACCTTCCAGGAGTCTTCTTCGGTGATGACCAGCAGCCGGTCGCCGTCCGGCGCGGTCCAGATCGGCGTCGGCTTGGGCCGGCCGTCCTTGGTGAACGTCGTCAGCAGGATGTATCGGGCCGCGGATAGCTCGGCGAAGGTCGGTGCCACCGGTTCAATGTATCGGTCGGTCACGCCTCGAGTTCACCCTCGGTCTCGAGCAGGACCCGCTTGAGTCCGTCAACCGTGTCAGTGCGCGGCTGTGCCCACAGGCCGCGAGCGGCCGCTTCGAGAAGCCGCTCGGCCATCCCGTGCAGTGCCCAGGGGTTGGACTCGGCCATGAACTTGCGGTTGGTGTCGTCGAGAACGTACTGCTCGGTGAGCCGCTCATACATCCAGTCGGCCATCACGCCCGCCGTGGCGTCGTAGCCGAACAGATAGTCGACGGTGGCCGCCATTTCGAACGCCCCCTTATAGCCGTGCCTGCGCATCGCCGACATCCAGCGCGGGTTGGTCACCCGGGCGCGGAATACCCGCGCCGTCTCTTCGGTGAGACTGCGGGTGCGCACAGCGTCGTGGCGGGTGTTGTCGCCGATGTAGGCTGCCGGGTCGCGGCCCGTCAGCGCGCGAACGGTGGCGACCATGCCGCCGTGGTACTGGAAGTAGTCGTCGGAGTCGGCGATGTCGTGCTCACGGGTGTCGGTGTTCTTGGCGGCCACCGCGATCCGCCGGTACTGGCGCCGCATGTCGGCGGCGGCGGGGGCGCCATCGAGGCCCCGCCCGTACGCGAAGCCACCCCACGCGGTGTAAACCTCGGCAAGATCGGCGTCGCTGCGCCAGTCGCGACTGTCGATCAGCTGCAGCAGCCCGGCGCCGTACGTTCCCGGTTTGGAGCCGAAAATTCTTGTGGTGGCGCGTCGTTCGTCGGCATGCTCGGCGAGGTCTGCCTGCGCGTGGGCGCGCACGTAATTGTCATCTCCCGGCTCCTCGAGACCCGCGGCCAGGCGAACAGCGTCGTCGAGCATCGCGACAACATGGGGGAACGCGTCGCGGAAGAAACCCGAGATGCGGACCGTGACGTCGATCCGGGGCCGGCCCAGCTCGGCCAGCGGTATCGGCTCCATGCCGATCACTCGGCGCGATGCGTCGTCCCATTGCGGGCGCACACCCAGCAGCGCGAGCACTTCGGCGATGTCGTCACCGGCGGTGCGCATCGCCGATGTCCCCCACACCGACAGCCCGACCGATTGCGGCCACTCCCCGAAGTCGTCGCGGTAGCGGGCCAGCAGGGAGTCGGCGAGCGCGCTGCCCGTTTCCCAGGCCAGCCGCGACGGCACCGCCTTCGGGTCGACGGAATAGAAGTTGCGTCCGGTGGGCAGCACGTTCACCAGACCCCGAAGGGGCGAGCCCGACGGCCCGGCGGCGATGAACCGGCCGTCCAGCGCGCGCAGCACCTGGTCGATTTCGGCGGCGGTGCCTTCCAGTCGGGGCACCACCTCGGTCGCGGCGAACCGCAGGATCGCGGCGACCTGTGGGTCGTCGGTCAGATCGTCGACCGTGGCCGCGTCCCAGCCGGTCTTCTGCAGCGCTGCGACCAGCGCCCGGGCCTCGCCCTCGGCGGCGTCGACGGCCGCGCGGTCGGCGACATCCTCGGCGAGCCCTAGCGCCTCCCGCAGCCCGGGCAGCGACGTGCCGCCGGCCCACAGCTGACGCGCTCGCAGGATCGCGAGCACCAGGTCCAGCTGGGCGTCGGCCGCCGGTGCCGTACCGAGGATGTGCAGCCCGTCGCGGATCTGCATGTCCTTGATCTCGCACAGCCAGCCGTCGACATGCAGCAGCAGGTCGTCGAACTGCTCATCGGCCGGCCGCTCGCCGAGCCCGAGGTCGTGGTCCATCTTCGCCGCCTGCAGCAATGTCCAGATCTGCTGGCGGATGGCGGGCAGCTTTGGCGGGTCGAGCGCCGCGATCGCGGCGTGCTCGTCGAGCAGCTGCTCCAGCCGGGCGATGTCACCGTATGTTTCCGCACGCGCCATCGGCGGGATCAGGTGGTCGACGAGCACCGCATGCGCACGCCGTTTGGCCTGCGTGCCCTCCCCCGGGTCGTTGACGAGAAACGGATAGATCAGCGGCAGATCGCCCAGCGCGGCATCGGGCCCGCACGCCGCCGACATGCCGAGGGTCTTGCCGGGCAGCCATTCGAGGTTGCCGTGCTTGCCGAGATGGACGATGGCGTCGGCCCCAAAACCCGTTGGGGAACCGTCGCGCAGCCAGTAGTAGGCCGCCAGGTAGTGGTGGCTGGGCGGCAGGTCGGGATCGTGGTAGATGGCGACCGGGTTGTCGCCGAATCCGCGCGGTGGCTGGACCATCAGCACGACATTGCCGGATTGCATTGCCGCAATGACGATCTCGCCCGCGGGATCGCGGCTGCGGTCGACGAACAACTCGCCAGGCGGTGGCCCCCAGTGGTGCTGCACCGCTTGCTTGAATCGGCTCGGCAGCGTCTGGAACCACTCGTGGTAGTCGGCCGCCGGCACGCGGACCGGGTTGCCTTCCAGCTGGCGGGCGGTCAGCCAGTCGGGGTCCTGACCGCCGCGCTCGATCAGCGCGTGCATCAACGCATCTCCGTCCTGATCTGCGTGGTCGGAGGCGAGTCCCGGAATGTCGCCGACCTCGTAGCCGTTGTCGCGCATCGCGGCGAGCAGCGCGAGCGCGCTGGCCGGGGTGTCCAGCCCGACGGCGTTGCCGATGCGCGCGTGTTTGGTCGGATAGGCAGAGAACACGAGTGCCACCCGCTTGTCGGCGGGCGCGATGCGGCGCAGTCGAGCCTGTCTGACGGCGATGCCCGCGACCCGGGCGCACCGCTCATCGTCGGGCACATACGAGATCAGTCCGTCGTCGTCAATCTCCTTGAACGAGAACGGAACTGTGATGATGCGGCCGTCGAACTCGGGTACGGCGACCTGGGTGGCGGCGTCCAGTGGCGTGACGCCGTCGTCGTTGGCGTCCCACGCGCAACGCGCGCTGGTGAGGCACAACCCTTGCAGGATGGGGATGTCGAGTGCGGCCAGATGCGCGACATTCCAGCTGTCGTCGTCGCCACCGGCCGTCACGGTGGCCGGAACCGCTCCCCCGGCGGCCAGCACCGTCACCACCATCGCGTCGGCGGTGCCCAGCAGCCCGATCAGCTCGGGTTCGGCGGTGCGCAGTGACGCGCAGTACACCGGCAGTGCCCTGGCGCCGGCGCTCTCGATCGCACGGCACAGCGCCTCGACATACCCCGTGTTGCCCGCCAGGTGCTGCGCGCGGTAATAGAGCACCGCGATCGTGGGGCGGTGCGGGTCGGTTGCCGGGTCGCTCAGCACCCCCCAGGTGGGCGACGGTTCCGGCGGGGTGAACCCGTAGCCCGTCATCAGCACGGTGTCGGACAGGAACGCGTGCAGCTGGCGCAGGTTGTCGATCCCGCCGTGGGCCAGGTATAGGTGCGTCTGCAAAGCGATTCCGGCCGGCACCGTGGACCGATCCATCAGGTCCGCGTCGGCGGCCTGTTCGCCGCTGACCATTACCGCGGGCACACCGCTGGCCGTGACCACGTCGATGCCATCGGTCCAGGACCGATATCCACCGAGGAGGCGCACGACGGCGATGTCTGCGTCGCGCAGCAGGTCTGTCAGCTCCGCGGTCTGGAGCCGGGCGGGGTTGGCCCACCGATATTGCGCGCCAGTCGAGCGCGCGGTGATCAGGTCCGTGTCGGAGGTCGACAGCAGCAGGACGGTCGGCTCAGGCACCCGTTATTAGTACCTCAGCGGATATCTCGGTGGGTTGTCGGTGGGTCGCCGTACAATCGAATGTATGTTCGATCTAGCCACCTTTTCCGGCGTGGATCCGCTTGCCGACGAGGCTCAGTTGGCCGAGCGGATCGCGGACTTGGA
>JAFAWC010000169.1 GCA_019242135.1 Mycobacteriaceae bacterium
CGCGATCTACCGCCAGGCATACGGGCAGTCGCCGCGCATCACCCTGTGCAACTGACGGATCGGCAATCAAGCGCCGAGCGGACAAGGTAGCCGCCGGGCCGGCGCCGCGTTGCTGGACCACGGCGATCGGCACGTCGAAGTCGCCCGGCAGCCCCTCCAGCAATGCGTGCAACGCTGCGATGCCGCCGAGTGAAGCCACGACAACCACACGGCCGAATACCCCGCTCGGCGCGGCAGCGTCGGCGGGAGCGACGGCGCAGGGCATCGCGTTCATTCGGGCTGATGCTCCGAGGCGATGAGGTTCGCGGCGACGTCGGCGAGTTTGGTGTTCGACTCCTGGGAGAGCTGGCGGAGCAGTTCAAATGCGGCGACAGCGTCGATAGAAAAGCGTTCCATGAGAATGCCTTTGGCTTGACCGATGACGTCTCGGCTGCTCAAAGCACTTCGGAATTGTCGTTCGCGGTTCATCAGATTCCACGCCAGCGCGGTGTGGGTGGCAAAGATCAGTCCAAGCTCGACGGACTCCTCATCGAATGCCCCCGGCGCCTGGGCATAAAGGTTCAGCGCCGCAAGGGTTTCGTTCTCGGCCGTGAGCCGAAATGACAAGATCGAACGCACCGGGGTGCGCTGCAGTGCGGCATCACGATACCGAGGCCAGCGCGCTTCGCTTCCCAGGTCGTCGATGCAGATGGTGTGATGCGTCCAGGCCGCCGAGAGGCAGGGTCCTTCGCGCGTCTCGCGTTGGACGTCATCGAGTTCGGTTGCATAGCGGTGGGTCGCCGCGAGAGTTCTGATCTGGCCGACATTGTCAAGGATGGTGATGCCGGCGTACTCGGCGCCGGGGATGGATCTCACGTTGGTCGCATTGATGTCATGTAGCGCCGACGTGAAGTTGGGGGCGCCGCGGCGGTGCAAGTCTTGGATCTGGTTGAGCATGGCGTACATCTGCTGGTGCTCGGTTGATCGCGGCGCGTCTAGGCCCCCCAACGGCTCTAGTCCAGTGGGGTCGCCTTGGGTGAAATCGTCGAATGTCACCGCGCCTTCCCCGGTTTCGGTCCGGCCTACCACACCGGCAGGTGGAATCGGGCCACCGCGCCCCGACGGGCCGTCGTGTGTTGGCAGCGGGCTGGGTCGGTTTCCAGTGCAGTTTTGCCACCATCGTCGCGTGGTGGCGCGGTCACGGCAGCACGCCACGCGCACAACTTGCCGCGGGTGCTGGACAGAAAACGAAGCGTCCCCCCGCCGACCGCCGGAGGTGATCGCTAGAAAGAACAATCCCAACTCGATTTTCTGCACGACATGCAATGTCGTGCAGCTACTGCTAGTTTGCTATCTCCTAGGTGAAAGTCGTGTCGGAAAGGGTTGCTTGGCGCGGCGGGCATCGTGAAAGGCGGACGTGATGGTGCGATTCGAGGCGGTCGCGCCGCGCACGCCCAGATCGACATCGGTTGCGGCGCGCGGGTTACTGCTTGACGCACTGGCCTTTTGCGCCATGACCATGGCAGCGCTGAGCTCTGCCGGCGTCGCCGGCGCGACCTGCGCGGCCGTCAGCGGCACCGGCGCCGGCTGCTCCAACACTCCTACCGGCTTCGCGGAGGGGCTCGACACGAACTCGTCGGCGTCGGCCCAGGGACTCGTCGACGACGCCATATCGATCGGCAACACGAGTACTGCCACCGTGGGTGCTTCACCCGGCTTCTCACCTGGCGACTTCGGCACCGCCAGCGCGGTGGGTAATCCGGTGACGGTCGCTGAGAGAATGGTGGGCACCGACGCGTTCGGTCCCTATGGCTGCGAAGACTTCGTTGACGCCGTTTATGGCCGCACCACCGCCACGGGGATTGGTCACGACGCGGCACTGGCCTTTTACCAGTCGCTGGCCGACCGTGGGCTGGCGCATCACGAAATGCCCATCCCACGCGGGGCGCTGGTGTTCTCCACAGGTCCCGATGGCGACCACGTCGACATCTCCCGCGGCGACGGTACTTATGTCTCCGCTGGCGTGCAAGGACTCTGGCCCGGTTACGGAGACGGCCACAACGTGCAGATTCTGTCCACCCCGAACCTCGGATCGTGGACGTTGGACGGATGGGTCTACCCTCCCTGGTAGTACGGAGAGTCCCCTTTCTGCCGAGCGGTCATCGCCCTACCGGCGTGTGTGGTTGGGCCAGCGGAACGGCCGCCTTCGTGGCGCCTTCGACGTGGCGCGGCTGACGGCGAGCATCGCGCCTGATCCGGCGGCTGAGCACCCGGTCCTCGCGCTTTGTCAGCGCGCGACTTCGTTGCACCAAAATCTCCAGCTGCTGCCAGCTGAGCCCGTCGAGGTCGCCGTCGCAGTCATGGGTCGCAACCACGACTCCGCCGCGCAGTAGCGGCACCGTCTTCGCAGTGAAATTGGTAGTGGCCAAGAGAATTTCAGTGGCGACGCGATTGGTTCTCCGTACGCACCGCCGCATGGACGGCGAGAACCAAAAGTCGAATTGACGGTCGGTGCTGGTCAGACTCTCCAGACCACAGTCGTTGACCAGCTCGGAAATGTCTGCCTTGGTGTAGGCACGGGTTTCATAGACGACACCGTTGGGGCAGAAGTACAAAATAGTGTTCATACAAGTGATCCATTCGACTCTTTCTTCTGTTGGTCGACGGCAAATGCCGCCGTGACAGGTGTTACCCATGTGACAGATGAGACAAACATGGATAACAAAATAGATACGGCAGGTTTACGCCGAATCACATCGTCGGCATGGATCTCGACAACTGACGCGCGTTACTGGCGGTACTGCTCAAAAACGCGACTGCTCCGGACAGGGTCTACAGCCACACATGGTCGGTCGGGGACATGGTTATCTGGGATAACCGCGGTGTGCTGCACCGATCCGCCTCCTACGACCCGTACTCACCGCGCGAGATGCTGCGCACGACAGTGTTGGGCGATGAGCCCATTCAATAGGGCTCGGCACACCGGGAGAACGAACGCCCGGGAAGCCCCGGGAAAGCTTCAGCGTACGAAGCCCCATTCGGCTTCGTTGTCTTCGGTTTTCAGTTTCGGTTCGCCGATCGTGTCCGCTTCCGGCACGATCTGTCCGTCAGCGCGGCGGTGCTCGCTGAGCGTGAGGATGGCGTGCACAGGACAATCCATTAGGGCGCGCATTACCGCATCGTGATCCTGCGGGGGGATCTCGCCATTGCCGACGAGCGATGCGTAGCCCCAGTCGTCCAGCGAAAAGTATTCGGGTGCACGCTTGGCACACAGGCCGAACCCGTCGCAAATCGTTCTGTCGAGTTTGATCCTCACGCGTCTGACACCGCCTCCACCTCATAGGGCCGCATCGTTCGGTAGGCGCTCGCACCACATGTCTCGCAAGCGTTGTCGAGATGGCGAGTCACCGCCTGCGGAAACTGCACAAGTAGGCTGGCGGCGACGTTGCATGCCGCGTCAAGTGTGGCGCAGGCTCCGCGGCCGCGCAGCACAACCGACCAACGCTCCAGGCGTGCCATGTCCTCCTGTGTCGCTGCGCCGTCTCGCAGCGCAGACGCGACCGCCGACATCGCGGCGGTGCCGTTGAAACACGACCCGCACTGGGCGGCGTTCTCCCGGTCGAAGTAGGCCATCACCGACGCCGCGACGGCAATCGGGCAGTCGTCGGTGATCACCGATATGGCGCCGCTCCCCAACGCGCTGCCCAGTCGCCGCAGCGTTTCGTGGTCGAGCGTCGCGTCCAAAATCGACCGGTTAAGCATGCCTGCGAAATAACCGCCCATCGACGCTCCGCGAACCTCGTCAGGTGAAACGCCATGAAATTCCAGCAGTTCGCTAAACGGCAAGCCGTGCGGCACTTCGTAGAGTGCGGGTGGCCGGCCGGCACCGGTGATCGTGATCAGGAACGTGCCGGGCGACGCTGGCGTCCCCTCGGCACGAAACGCGTCCGCGCCGTTGCGGTGCAGAAATGGCAACATCGCCAGTGTTTCCACGTTGCTGACCAGTGTTGGAAGACCCGCGACGCCTTCTTGGTAGGGGCGGGGCGGCTTGTCGGTGGGTTTGGCGGGACCACCGTTGATCGCCCGCACGGCGGCGGTTTCCTCCCCGGCGACGTATCCGGGCTCGACCGTCACGAGCTTTATCGTCAGCCCGCCGATGCTGTCGGCCTCGAGGTCTGCTAGCGCGGACTCAACGGCCCGGGCGGCACGGACGTCGGAGACATACGCGTACGCACGTGTTGCGCCGACGATCTGCGACGCGAGCCGCAGCCCGTCGAGAACGAGATGCGGTCGGTTCCGCAACAGCCACCTGTCCTTGACCGAAGCGGGTTCTCCCTCTTCGCCGTTCGCCACGACCACCGTGTCGTGGCTGCGCCGGCCGGCGTCGCGGACGGCACGCAACTTGACGGCGAGCGGGAACGCGGCGCCGCCACGCCCGAGCAGCCCGGAAAGCTCCACCTCCTCGAGCAACCCGTCCGCACCGATCAGCGGGCGATAACCGTCCCGTTCCCGATACTGCGCGAAACCCTCCGCTCCGGACTGTACGGACAAAAGGCGGGGAGGACATCCCGGCCAGGCGGCGACCCTCAGATCGGTTGGTGCGGTTGTCGTCACGACCGCGTCCTAAGCCAGGCTAGGCTCTCGCACATGAGGACCGCGGTCGTGCGGGTCGACGTGGACCGTGCCGGCGACCTGACACCGGCGCAGCTACGTGCTGGCATGACGACTCTCCGTGGACTCGTGGGCAGCATCGGCGCGACGGTTGTCGAGACCGACATCGCGGCGATGCCGGTCGGCCGGCGCGAAGTCGAGCTGCTGATGACCGGCGCCGATCCCGACGGACTGAAACGAACCGCAACTGAGCTGTGCGCCAAGGCCTTCGAGACGGCGCCGGTGTGCGGAGTGCTGACCTACGTCAGCCGGGGAACCGACGATGATGCGCACGGGGTCTTGGCCGGCTTCGGGCTGACCGGCGAAATCAGTCGCACACCGACTGACGACGGGTGGGACGTG
Organism: Mycobacteriaceae bacterium; assembly: GCA_019242135.1. Lineage (GTDB taxonomy): Bacteria > Actinomycetota > Actinomycetes > Mycobacteriales > Mycobacteriaceae > Mycobacterium. The sequence goes on from JAFAWC010000169.1 coordinate 4,993, forward strand.
GTCCGCGTGACGCTGCGCAAGACCGACCTCGAAAGGATCCCTGAGAGCCGTATTCACACCGCGCTCGAGGCCTCTCTCAACTGCGAGGTGCACATCCGCACGATCTGAGCGAAAAGACATCAGCGTCTCAGGAATTCGAGGATGGCCGGAGCCGCCAGAACCCACGTGTCGAACATGTTGAAGCGCTTCGTCTTGCCCTGTGCGCGCTTTTCGGCCGCACGCTCCCAGGCGTCCTCCGGCCACGGCGGGTCGATCAGCTCAGACGCCTTGATGAGACAGCTCACCTCGAGCGATGTCCGTTTGGGATGGTCTAAGTCGTTCTCGCCCCCGCGGATGATCAGCGTGGGCACCGTGATGTTGTCGAACATCTCGTCGTCCACACCCGGTATCGTCTGCCCTGGTTTGGACACGAACGCGTTCAGCCACCGCAGCATCACCTTGAGGAATGTCTCGGAGTCGAGGTCGAGCAGTCGTTGCTTGTTGGCCGGGTTCTGCTCGATCCGCTCCCGCCATTCAGGCACGG
>JAFAWC010000228.1 GCA_019242135.1 Mycobacteriaceae bacterium
ACAACAAATGGCGGAATCCGCACCTCCACGCTGGTACCGGGTGCGGTGGAGGATAACGTACGTGCCGTCAGCCGCACGGCGGTAGCAAGGTCGGCGCTCCCAGGGGCCGGAACCGAACCGTCGCGGAGCCAGTCGGCGACCGCGAGCACGGAACTGCGGGTGTACGTGGAGTCGAGGGTGCGGCGAGTCGGCATTGCCTGAAGATCGTAGCCTCGCGACTAAGGCTGCGAGAGGGGTACGGCAGCGGGACATTTCGGTTTGGCGAGCCTGCTTCGCCGAGATTGCGACTGGGAGAAAAGTTACGCGACGAGGGTATGCGCGGATGGTTAACGTCTCGATGCCGGCGGACGCGCCCAACTCGATCGCACGGCCAGCGCCGCAAGGGCGCCGGCCTCGTTGATCGCCAAATGGGCGAGCATGGGGGCGGCGAGGCTGCCTGACCGTTCGGCCAGCCAGCCGAACACCCAGCCGGCGACACCGGTCGCCACCACGGTGCCCGCCACCGGTTCCCGTGTCGCGCGGGCGTCGGCGACGTGCGACAGCCCGAACACCGTCGCCTGCAGCAGCCGCCCCACCCGCGGGCCGAAGCCGGCCGCGGCCAGCGTCGCCAGCGCGCCCCGGTAGGCGGCTTCCTCGGACCAGACCGTGCCGACCGGTATCCGCAGCGCGAGCCATGTCAGCCCGGACGCGGGCGGTGTGCGATCGGCCATCGCGGCGCGCACCCGCGGGATCGTGGCGCTGGCCGTCACCGCGGCGGCCGCGACCGATCCGGCGGCCGCACCCAGGCGCAGGCCCGCCCACAGTGCGGGCGGACGCACACCCATCGGCGCCTTCGTCACCGCGATCAACACCGCCGCCAGAGGGGCCTGCAGCAGCGGGTGCCGTCCGGGCACAAAGCTCCAGGCCAGGAGCGCGGCCGCCAAACCGAGTGCACGAAGCTTGGCCATCGGGTTGACATCAGAACTCGGGGCCACCGGGTTGACATCAGAACTCGGGGCCACCGGCGGCCTCGATCTTGTCCAGCGCCCGCCGGATGCGCTCGGTGTCATCCGGTGTCCAGCCATCGGGCGGCGCGACGGCCACCCACCCGTCCAGGACGGTATTGCGGTAGTTGTGGCCGTGCCCTGCGGGCATTGCCGACGCATTGGTCATGTCAAAGCCGACCTGCCAGAACGTGACGATCGGGTACCACCGCATCAACGGGGTGCGGTCCCGTCCCCGCGGCTCGACGAGCCAGTCGGGCCGGTCAAGCAGCAGATCCGGTGACCACCACACGATGGGGTCGGACGCGTGCTGTATGAACAGCACCCGCATGCCCTGCCAGGGCGCCGCCGCGACGGCGGCGACGTCGTCGCCCTGCGAGAACCGCACCGTGCGTCCACCGTCGTAGTGCGGCTGAACCTCCGGTGTGTCCGGGTCGCGTCGAACGGTCAGCGCGTGCCACAACGGGCTGGCGTTCGGCGGCCCGACCCACAGCACCGACGAGAAGCCCCGCTGTTCGATGTCCGGAAGGTAGTTGAAGGCCCCCTGGCCCGCCATCGAGCCGAGGCTTTCCCCGTACAGCGCCAGCTTGGGCCGACGGTCGAGCGGAAGGGCGGCCCAGGCCCGCTGCACCGCGTCGACGAGCTGCTTACCGGAGTCCATCGACCTCTGCTCGTCGGCCAGAAACGAGATCCAGCTCGGCAGGTACGAGTACTGCAGCGCGACCAGCGCGGTGTCGCCGTTATACATCGACTCGATCGAGCGGGCGGCGATCGGATCGACCCACCCCGTGCCCGTCGTCGGCACGATGACGAGCAGCCTGCGATCGAACGCGGCGGTGCGCTGGAGTTCCGCCAGGATGACGTTGACGCGGGCTTCGTCCGTGTCGGCGGTCGCCAGGCCCGCGTAGATGCGGATCGGTTCCTTGGCCGGGCGGCCGTTGAGTTCGGTCAACTCGTCGGCGTGAGGTCCGGTTGAGACGAAGATTCGGCCCTGGTAGCCGAGGGTGTCCCAGAGCGCGAACGAGTCTGGGCTGCCCGATCTTTCGAATTGTGTCGGTTGGGTGATGCCCTGCCGCGTGCTGGCGTTCTGTGGCTGGAACACCGCGCTGGCCCCGGCGATGAAGCCGCGGATCAGCACACCGTTGACCAGTGTGATGATCAGAACGGC
>JAFAWC010000607.1 GCA_019242135.1 Mycobacteriaceae bacterium
GCTGGACCTTCTCCAAGCGATGAATGTCGCTGGTGAACTGCTGCCGAAGGATGGCATCCGGTGCGACAGCTTGCTTTGCGCGAAAAGACGTAGTAGTCAATTACTGCCTCGTAGAACCTGGGCGCACCAACCTCACGGTTTGGTCCCTCAGGGGACCCGCTCGCCCACACCTATGTCGGCTATACAGGAAGAAAGCCAAGCGTTGAGGTGGCGGGACGTTATGCACGCACTACACGACGACGGGGAAGCCCTGGCATGGGGTGGCCCCGAGCGCGTGGGCTGGTTTCGTTTCTTCTTCGATGACGAACGCTGGGAATGGTCGCCTCAGGTCGCGAAGATGCACGGCTATGCCCCCGACTCGGTCACTCCGACCACGGAACTGGTCCTGTCCCACAAACATCCCGATGACTACCGGCAGATCGCCGACACGCTGGCGCTGATCCGCCAAACACGCCAGGCGTTCAGCAGCCGCCATCGGATCCGCGATGTCCAAGGCGCGGTTCACCACGTGGTGGTGGTCGGCGATCAGCTCCGCAACAGTGACGGCTTTGTCGTCGGCACGCACGGTTTCTACATCGACGTCACCCCCGCCGAGCGGGCGCGCCAAGATCACCTGACCGCCGAGGTCGAAAAGATCACAAAGAGCCGAGCGTCGATCGAGCAGGCGAAGGGGATGTTAATGGCGATCTACGGCATCGACTCCTCGGCAGCATTCGACCTGCTGAAATGGCGGTCTCAAGAGGCCAACGTTAAGCTGCGGCCCCTGGCCGAACAGATAGTCACGGATTTCTCGGCCGTCGCGCACGACGAGGCGCTGCCGGCCCGGTCGGTATACGACAATGTGCTGCTGACGGCCCAAGAGCGCATCAGTGGCGAGACCTAGAAGGTCGACGTCGGCCGAACCGCATTGGCCATATCGACCAGTGCGTAGCGGTGCGCGCGGGTCGGGGCAACCCGCGCCAAGCCACGCAACGACGCCTCGACGCCCAGCCGCAGCCCGTGCGGCGTGAACGGGAAACCCAGAATGTGATTGGTGCTGGCCTCGTTCTCGCCAATCCAGTCCAGCGCGGTGCCCAACACCAGCGCGCGGATCTGCAACACCCGCGGCTCTGAATCCGGTAATGCCTCGACACGACGGGCGGCATCGCGGATCTGCTCCTCGGTGAGCTCGGTCATCGAGCGCCCGGACAGCAGCGTCATCGCGCTCGTGAGCCGCGCGGTGGTGAAATGCCGTGAAGTCGGCGGCACCGCGTCCAATGTGCGCACAGCACCCTCCCGGTCGCCCTCGCTCGACCGCGCCCTTGCCAACCCGAAGCCCGCTGAGATGACGCCGTTGTCGGTGCTCCACACCGTCTCGTAGAACTTCAGCCCATCGGAGTTCGCGCCGAGTTCCGCCGTCGCGGCCAATGCCAGCTTTGGGGCGAGCTCACCCGGCTGCATGTCCAGCACCTCGTTGAAATGCTTGGTCGCCGACCCGTAGTCACCGGTCAGCAGCTCGGAAACCGCGCGAAACCACACCAGCCGCCACTGCCACCCGACTCGCTCGGCGAGACTGTCCAGCTTGCGGGTGGCCTTCGCGACATCGCCGAGGTCAAGCAGTGCTCGCACCTCCATCAGCGGCAGCTCCACCGACTCGCTCAGGTCGATGCCCTCGCCGTCGAGCGAGCCGTGCCTGGCCGCACGCAGGGAGTCCAGCGTCTGCACCGGCTGCGACAACACCGTCGCCGAGAGCACAGTGGCTCCCACGTCGGTCGGATCGACCAGGGGCACCGGCAGCGCGGTGACGATCTCCGGTGCGGTGAGCCTCTCGGCGTGCACCAGCCCGTCGATGTACACGTCGGTGTGGGCGACCAGCAGTTCCACGCCGAACGTCGACCGCGACGGGCTGAACACCGTCGAAAGACCAGGTCGTGGTGCACCGCTGTCATGCGCCACAACTTCGCGCAGGACACCCAGAAGTTGCGTCGACATCTCCTCGGCGCTGGTGAACCGCCGTCGGGGGTCCGGGTCGATCGCGCGGCGCAGCAGCCGCCCAAAGGAGTCGTAGGTGGCGAGCACCGGGTCGTCCTCGGGCAACCCCGCGGCGTAGCGGCCCTTGTGAGTGCGCATGGTCAGCGTCAGCGCAGCCAGCGTGCGACCCACCGTGTAGATGTCGGTGGCCACGGTCGGTCCGGAGCGCACAATCTCTGGTGCCTGATAGCCGGGTGTGCCGTAGAGGTAGCCGAACGAGTTGATCCGCGAGACCGCGCCGAGGTCGATCAGCTTCAGCTGCTCCTCGGTAAGCATGATGTTCTCCGGCTTCAAGTCGTTGTACGCCAAACCGATTGAGTGCAGGTATCCGAGCGCGGGCAGGATCTCGAGCATGTAGGCGATCGCCTGCGCTACCGGCAGTCTGGAACCCTTAGCCTGCTTGAGCGACGTGCCGCCGACAAACTCCTCCACGATGTAGCCGACCGGGTCGCCGTGCTTGTCGGGGTGCTGGACGAAGTTGAAGATCTTGACGATCGACGGGTGGGTGACCTCCGCCAGGAACTGGCGCTCGGCCATGGCGATTGCCTGCGCCTCGGCGTCGCCCGAGTGCACCAGGCCCTTGAGCACGACGGGCCGTTCGTTGACGTTGTGATCGACGGCCAAATAGACCCAGCCCAGCCCGCCGTGGGCGATGCAGCCCTTGATCTCGTATTGCCCGGCGATCGTGTCGCCCGACCCGAGCTGGGGCAGGAACGAATACGGGCTGCCGCAGTGCGGACACCATCCCTCGCTTTTCGCCTCGCCGTCCGGTGTCGAGCGACCCACCGGACGGCCGCAGTTCCAGCAGAACCGCTTGGACTCGGCGACAACGGGATTCGTCATCAATGCGGTGAGCGGATCCTTTTCGGGCACCCGGGGAACCTCGACAAGGCCGCCACCGAGGCGGCGGCTGTGCGCCATGTTGCGGGTCAGGGTCGTGGTGTGCTGCTCGTCGAGGTCGCCGTTGGTAGCGTCGGTGGTCGCGTCCTCCTCGCCACCGGGGCGGAAAATTGCCTGCGTCGCCGTCGGCCGCAGCGTCGACGACGAATCCTCGGCGTAGTCGATGCCGAACGTCGCGGGCTGTGTGCCGGGGTCTGGCTCATCGGGCGTATCTGCTCTTCGCGCGAGCCGCTCATCGGTGTTGTCTGCTCTTCGCGCGAGCCGCTCATCGGCGTCGGTCCGTTGGTCGCGCGGTTGCTCGTCAACCATCAGTCCGAATACCTCGGAACAGGCGGCGCGGGCGTCGGGCCCAGGCCCGCCAACCACTTGCGGTACAACGCGTACCAGGTGCCGTCGCGGCGGATCCGCTCCAGCGTGCCGTTGACGAACCGCACCAACCCGGTGTTTTGCAGGTTGACCCCGATGCCGTACGGCTCGTTCTCGAGATTGGGCCCGGTGATGTGCAGATAGGGATCCTGACCCACCAATCCGGCGAGGATCGCGTCATCGGTGCTGACGGCGTCGACCTGGCGCTGCTGCAGCGCGACCAGACAATCGGCCCACGTCACCACCGAGACGATGATCGGGGCCGGGCTGATCTGCTGCAGCCGGTTGATCGACGTGGTGCCGCGGGCGGCGCACACCCGCTTGCCGGAAAGGTCGGAAGCCTGCGACATCTGCGAATCACGCGGCGCCAGAATCCGCTGTTTCGCTTCCAGGTAGACGCTGGAGAAGGCGACTCGCTTGCGGCGTTCGCAGGTGATGGTCATCGTCTTGACGACGACATCGACGTCGTTGTTCTGCAGCGCCGTGATCCGGTCGGCCGACGACAGGATGCGGTACTCCACCTGCGACGGCGTGCCGAAGATGTCTCGGGCTATCTCGCCGGCGATGTCAACATCGAAACCGGTGATCTCGCCGGTGATCGGGTCGCGGAAGCTGAAAAGGTTGCTGCCGATGTCGAGCCCGACCAACAGCCGGCCGCGCTGCCGAATGGCCGCCACCGCGGCGTCGGCATCCTTCTTGTCGGAAAACGGGCGAAGGCTTGTCGTCAGGTCACAGCTTTCGTCCGTGGGTGCAGGCGGTTTTTGCTGCGGTGCGATCTCCTCCATGCCTGCGGGTGTCGGCGGGGTCAGCGTGAGCGAGGGCTCAGGCGTCATGGCATCCGAACGCGCGCATCCGGCCAGCACAACGGTGGCCGTGGCCAGGGCGGCGACAGATATTTTCGTCCGTCGGTGTTTCTTCTTCGGGCAAGCGCTCATCAGCGCCCTCTCCTCTTCGCGCAAGCGCTCATCAGCGGTACTCGCTAACCCTCGGCCACAGGCCGACCGTCACCGCAAGCGCGGCCACCACGCTGAGCACCACCGCGCCCGCCGTCGCACCGGACAACACCGAGCCCGCATTGACGATGTCATCGCGCAGCTGGCGGCGGCTTTCTTCGATGGCCTTAGTGATCGCGTCCTCCAGTCGGTCGAACGCCGGCGTGGAATCCTGCTCACCGGCGCCCAGTGCCACCTGGGTGGCGGCCTGATAGTTGCCGACCGCGATGTAGGAATTGATCCGATCATCGGCCTGCCGCCATCGCGTCAGCAATTGGTCGGCAGTTTGCAGATCCGACTTGTCGATCGCGTCCTTTCGGTTGACATACTCGGTGAGTAGCCGGTGCATCGTGTCGATTCGCTGGTAGTAGGACTGCTTTCGGACGTCCTCGTCACCGCGGCGGACCAACGCCAGCGTCTCGTCGGCGCGCGCCTGCTGAGCCATGATCGCCAAATTCGTGACCGTCTTGAGGGACTCGGCGCCGGCACTGCCCTTGGCGCTCCTGCTGGCGGTGGTGGAAATCGTCAACACCGTTCCCACCCATATCACCATAACCAGAACGGCCACCCCGCCGGCAACAAAGCCGAAGTTCAATCGCCGCTGGGTTTTTCGGGAAAGCCAAACGTTGGAGTAGAAGCCCATGGCTGCCGTCGCTACGACAACGAGGATGCCCAGCGTCGGGATGTCGGTGGATGCGGTGGTCTGAGCATCGACCCGCGCCGAGGTTTCGTCGTACAACCGCTTCGCGTCGGGCAGGATCTGTTCCTGCATCAATGATGACGCCTCAGACAGATACGACGAACCCACCGGGTTGCCGGCGCGGTTGTTGGTTCGCGCGGTTTCGACGAGACCCGTGTACACCACGAGCCGGGCGTTGATCCGACTCAGCAACTCCTCGAGCGCCGGCTCGGTCAGGCCGCTGGACGCCCTGGTCAACGCGACCGCCGCGTTCGTGATCGCCTGCTCGTAGCGCTGCCGCACCTCGAGTGGTTCGGCGCCTGCGATGAATGCGGTGGCCGCCGCGGCGTCGGCAACCGACAGCGTCGTGTACAGCTGCCCGGCCGCGAAAGCCAGCGGTTCGGTGTGGTTGAGCACGGTGGTCAGCGCCTGCTGTCGGCGCTGGACCGTGGTCGTGACGGCGAATGCGCTGAGCGCTACGAGCGCGATCAGCACGGCACCACTGAGCAGGATGCGCCCGGGCGTGGTGGTCCAGAACCACCAACGGGGATGGGCGACCGGGTCGACGGGTGCCTGCGACGGAACTGGCTCCGTCGATGGATGCGTCAGCTCCAACGTCACCGGTGTGGACCCTTCATGCTCGCCGATCGCGTCCAATCTATAAGCGAATTCTAAGAGACGAGTGCGCCGCGCGCTTTGATCCTGCCTATCCTGAAAGTCGTGCGTGGCGACGGTGACGGCTGGGTGCTTTCCGACACCGGTGCCATGTTCTGGGGACGCCACGGCGCGGCCGGTTTGCTGCTGCGGGCGCCACGGCCCGACGGTAGTCGGCTGGTGTTGCTGCAGCACCGAGCGGTGTGGAGCCATCAGGGCGGAACGTGGGGTCTGCCCGGCGGCGCGCGCGACAGCCACGAGACCGCGGAGCAGACCGCCGTCCGGGAGGCCCGGGAAGAGACGGGCCTGGCGGCCGAGCACGTCGTCGTGCGCGTGGCCGTGATCACGGCCACGGCCAGCGGCAGCCATTGGACATACACCACCGTTGTCGCCGACGCCCCGCATCCGCTCGAGACGGTGCCCAATCACGAGAGCGACGAACTGCGCTGGGTGCTTGAGGACGAGGTGGCAGCACTGCCGCTGCACCCTGGATTTGCGGCCAGCTGGCATCGGCTACTGGAGCTCAGCCGCATCACGCCGCTGCTGCAAGTGCCGCACTGAGGTCGCGGGCCGCCGTGAACGGATCCTCCGCGGCGGTGATGGCCCGCACCACCACCACCCGGCGCGCGCCGGCATCGAGCACGCGGGGCAGCCGTTTCAGATCTATCCCGCCGATTGCAAACCATGGCTTGTCCGTACGCATCGATGCCACACTTCGCACCAGGTCGAGGCCTGGCGCCCGACGGCCCGGCTTCGTCGGCGTCGGCCAGCACGGCCCGACGCAGAAGTAATCAACGTTCTCGGTGAGCGCTGCGCGGGCCTGTTCGGTGTCGTGGGTTGAGCGGCCGATCAGCGTGCGCGGCGCGACGATGTCGCGGGCAACCGCGAGCGGCAGATCGTCCTGGCCCAGGTGCAGCACATCGGCCCCGGCGGCACGGGCCACGTCGGCGCGGTCATTGGCGGCCAGCAGCGCGCCGTGACGGCGGGCGGCGGCGGCGAGAATCTCCAGCGCGCCGAGCTCGGCTCGCGCCTCCAGCGGTCCGAACCGCCGCTCCCCGGGTGAGCCCTTGTCACGCAGCTGGATGATGTCGACGCCGCCAGACAGCGCCGCGTCGGCGAATTCTGCGAGGTCACCGCGCTCCCGGCGGGCGTCGGTGCACAGGTACAGCCGGGCGTGCGCCAGCATCGGTCGCGGCTCCTGCACACCAGCTAGCCTAGAAACCGTTATGTCCAACAGTTCGATCGCGGTGGTCGGCGGCGGCGTGATCGGTCTTTCGGTCGCGCGGCGGCTGGCACTGTCCGGCCGCACGGTCCGTGTGCACCGCAATCTCGCCGCCCCGGGCGCGTCCTGGGTGGCCGGCGGAATGCTGGCCCCGCACAGCGAGGGATGGCCTGGAGAGGAACATCTGCTGCGCATCGGGTTGCAGTCGCTGGCCATGTGGAATCAACGCGGGCACGGCTCGTTTATCGACGGACTGCCCGAGACGGTGATCACCGCGCGTGAGTCGCTGGTCGTTGCCGTCGACCGGGCGGACGTCGCCGATTTGCGAACGGTCGGGGAGTGGCTGGCCGGGCAGGGCCATCCGGTGACGTTCACGACCAGTGCGCGCGACGTCGAACCCCTTCTGGCGCGCGGTATCCGGCATGGTTTTCGCGCGGTAACCGAGCTGGCTGTGGACAACCGGGCGGTGGTGCAGGCGTTGGCGGCGCACTGTGCACGACTCGGAGTCGAGTGGGCACCGCCTGTCGAGGACCTGGTGCAGGTGGCCGACGCCGACGCGGTGGTCGTGGCCAACGGCATCGACGCCCCGCGACTGTGGCCGGGCCTGGCCGTGCGTCCCGTCAAGGGGGAGGTGTTGCGGCTGCGGTGGCGACCGGGCTGTATGCCTTTGCCGCAGAGGGTGATTCGCGCCAGGGTGCATGGCAGACAGGTCTACCTCGTGCCGCGCGGCGACGGCGTCGTGGTGGGCGCGACGCAATACGAGCATGGCCGCGACACGGCGCCCGCAGTGCAAGGCGTGCGGGAGTTGCTCGACGACGCGTGCGCGGTGGTGCCGGCTCTGGGTGAATACGAACTGGCCGAGTGCGCGGCGGGGCTGCGGCCGATGACGCCGGACAATCTGCCGATCGTCGGCCGGATGGATGACCGGACGCTGGTGGCCGCCGGCCATGGCCGCTCCGGTTTTCTGTTGGCACCGTGGACCGCGGAAAAGATTCTGGCCGACGTCAACGTGCTTGTGGGGGCCGCGTGATCGTCACCGTCAATGAGGAACAGATGCAGGTCGACGACGACATAACGGTCGCAACGTTGCTGAGCCGGTTGGGGTTTCCCGACAGGGGGATTGCGGTGGTCCTGGATTGGGCGGTGTTGCCTCGGTCCGGCTGGGGCCGAACGCTCGCCGACGGTGCGCGCCTGGAGATCGTCACGGCGGTGCAGGGTGGCTGAATCCGCTTTCCGGCCCAGCGGCTCGTCGAAACTGACCATCGCCGGACGCAGCTTTTCCTCCCGGCTGATCATGGGCACCGGCGGCGCCACCAACCTGGTGGTGCTCGAGGAGGCGCTCGTGGCGTCGGGCACCGAGCTGACCACCGTGGCGATGCGCCGCGTCGATGCGGCCGGTGGAACCGGGCTGCTGGATCTGCTGAATCGACTGGGCATCACGCCGCTGCCCAACACCGCCGGGTGCCGCAGCGCCGCGGAGGCCGTGCTCACCGCCCAACTGGCCCGCGAGGCTTTGCAGACCGATTGGGTCAAACTCGAGGTGATCGCCGACGATCGCACCCTATTGCCCGATGGTGTCGAATTAGTCCGTGCCGCAGAACAACTGGTTGATGACGGCTTCGTCGTTATGCCGTATACCAACGACGACCCGGTGCTGTCGCGCCGGCTGGAGGACACCGGCTGCGCCGCAGTGATGCCGCTGGGATCCCCCATCGGCACCGGCCTGGGCATTACGAACCCGCACAACATCGAGATGATCGTCGAGCAGGCCGCCGTGCCGGTGGTGCTCGACGCCGGGATCGGCACGGCCAGCGACGCCGCGTTGGCGATGGAACTGGGCTGCGACGCCGTGCTGCTGGCCACCGCGGTCACCCGGGCCGCCGATCCGCCGGCGATGGCGGCGGCGATGGCGGCGGCCGTCACGGCCGGACACCTCGCCCGAAACGCCGGCCGGATTCCGAAGCGCTTCTGGGCGCAAGCGTCGAGTCCGGCGTCCCCGTGGGACACATGAGCGGCCGCTATGTCGCGCTGGGGAGCTCGATGGCGGCCGGACCCGGGATCGAGCCGCGCGCGCGTGGCGCTCCGTGGCCGGCCGGCCGCTCGGCCCGCAACTACCCGCACCTGGTGGCCGCTGCCCTGGGCCTTGACCTCGTCGATGTCACCTATTCGGGTGCGACGACCGCACACATATTGCGCGACAGCCAGTTCGGCACTGCACCGCAGGCCGCGGCGCTGGACGGAACCGAAACCTTGGTGACGGTGACGATCGGTGGCAACGACGTCGGGTACGTGCCGCTGCTGACCGCCGCGTGCTTGCCGTGGCCGGCCCGCTGGGTGCCGCTGCTCGGCTGCCGAATCGGCCGATTGCGAGACCGCGCGCAACGAGACCGCGCGCTCGACGAGGTCGGTGATTCGCTGCGTGAGGTCGGTCTCACCATTCGCCAGCGCGCGCCGCACGCACGGGTCTTCTTCGTCGACTACCTGACCTTGCTGCCGCCGGCCGGATGTCCGGCATCGCCCATGTCGGACGCCGATGCGGACCTGGGCCGCCACATCGCCGCCACCCTGGAAAGGCATACCGCGGAGGCGGCGGAGGCGACCGGATGTGAGGTCGTCAAGGCCGGCGAGGCCAGCCGCGAACACCACGCCTGGTCGGCGGACCCGTGGACGACCGGGTTCGGTCTTCCCTGGCCGGGGCGTCCAGCGCCGTTGCACCCCAACGGCGCTGGAATGCGGGCCGTGGCGGACCTGGTGACAGCACATGTCAACGAGACAATCCATGATGGGCGATAACACGGGCCCCCGGTGGCGCCGACGCGCCGCGGTGACGTTGATGACGTGCGCACTGGTCACGGGATTGATCGGATGCGCACGACATCAGACCGGGCAGCCGACACCGCCCTCGGCCGCGGGCTACCCGCAGTCGATGCGGCAGAAGGTCAGCGCCGACGCGATGTTCTCGCGGCTGGAGAAGCTTCAGCAGATCGCGGACGCCAACAGCGGCAACCGGGCCGTGGGCACACCCGGCTACGATGCCAGCGTCGAATACATCGTAAAAACGTTACGCGACAGCGGGTTTGACGTGCAGACGCCGGAGTTCGACTTCCGCCAGTTCGAGGCCGGCCCGGTATCGGTGTCCACGAACGGTGCGCCCGTCGCGGCACAGGTGCTGCAATATTCGGCCGGCACGGGGCAAACCGGTGTGAGCGGCCCGCTCGTCGCCGCACGCGCCGACGACACACCGGGTTGCTCGGCATCGGAGTATGACGGGCTGGCGGTCGCCGGCGCGGTGGTGCTGGTGGACCGCGGGTCGTGTCCGTTCGCGGACAAGGAGGCGGTGGCGGTCCAGCGAGGCGCGGTCGGACTGATCATCGCCGACAACGTCGACGAGGACCGGATGGGGGGCACGCTCGGCGCGCAGTCCGACGTGAAGATCCCGGTGGTCAGCGTGAGCAAAGCCGACGGCGCGAGGCTGAGATCCGCGCCCGGGCCGATCACGCTCAAATTCGATGTGACCGTCAAAACGATCAAGGCGCGCAACGTGATCGCCCAGACGAAGACCGGCTCGGCGCAGAACGTCGTCATGGTGGGCGCGCACCTGGACAGCGTCGCGGCGGGTCCCGGCATCAACGACAACGGCTCCGGAGTGGCCGCTGTACTCGAGACCGCCGTGCAGATGGGTCCGTCGCCGCCGGTTCAAAACGCCGTCCGGTTCGCGTTCTGGGGAGCAGAAGAGCTGGGGCTCATCGGTTCACAGAAATACGTCCAATCGCTCGACGAGAACGCGCTCAAGGACATCGCGCTGTATTTGAACTTCGACATGCTGGCCTCCCCGAACCCCGGATACTTCACCTACGACGGCGATCAGTCCCCGCCTGACGGACCCAATGCGAACCCGACACCGGCACCGGACGGATCAGCCGCCGTCGAGCGGACACTGGTCGCGTATTTGAGCGATGCGGGTAAAAAGGCCGAGAACGTGTCGTTCGGTGGTCGCTCCGACTACGACGCCTTCAATCGCGCCGGTATTCCGTCGGCTGGGCTGTTCTCCGGCGCGGAGGAAAAGATGAACGCCGAGCAGGCGCGGCTGTGGGGCGGCAACGCGGACCAACCCTTCGATCCCAACTACCACAGGCCGACGGACACCTTGCAGCACATCGACCGCACCGCACTGGGTATCAACGGCAGCGGTGTCGCGTACGTCGTCGCTCTGTACGCGCAAGACCTCGGTGGCCCCAACGGTGTGCCTGTTCGCGGAGACCGCACCCGGCAGGTGTTGAAAGTCTCGTGAGACGGGACTATCAACGCAGCTCCCGCCGGCGAATCAGCAGTCGACGCCAGCCGTATATCGCCGCGCCGACCGCCA
>JAFAWC010000427.1 GCA_019242135.1 Mycobacteriaceae bacterium
CGTCCACACCGAGCCGGACAGGCCGTAGATCGAGTCGTTCGCGATACGGACCGCTTCGTCCTCGGAGTCGTAGGGGATCAGTGCCATCACGGGTCCGAAGATCTCTTCCTGCGCGACGCGCATGCGGTTGTCGACATCGGCGAGCAGTGCGGGGTTGACGAAGAATCCGCCGTCCAGGCCGTGCGGGCGCCCACCGCCGATGACCCGGGCGCCCTCTTCGCCGGCGAGGTCGAGATAGCCCTCGACGCGGTCACGCTGTTTCGCCGAGATCAGCGGACCGCAAATCGTCGACGGATCGGTGGGATCGCCGACCGGGATGTGGCCCATCGTGTCAGCCGCGGCGGACACCGCCTCGTCGTAGCGGTCCCGCGGAACCACCAGCCGGGTGGTGATCGCGCAGCCCTGCCCCGCGTGGGTGGCCACCGTGAACGCGGCGACCGCGCACGCGCCGGGAAGGTCGGCGTCGTCGAGCACGATGAACGCCGACTTGCCGCCGAGTTCGAGAAAGACCTTTTTGATCGTCTGCGCCGCGGCGGTCATCACGGCCCGCCCGGTCGCCGTGGACCCAGTGAACGAGACGAGGTCGACGCGGGGGTCCTCCGCGAGCTGGGCACCGAGGCGGTGATCGCTGGAGGTCACCACGTTGACAACGCCGGGCGGAATATCAGTTTTCTCGGCGATGACCCGGCCGACCTCCGCTGCGCACCAGGGGGTGTCGGGCGCCGGCTTGAGCACGACGGTGTTCCCGGCGGCCAGCGCAGGACCGAGTTTGGCGAAGTTGATCTGGTGCGGGAAGTTCCACGGCGTGATGGCGCCGACGACACCGAACGGCTCTCGCACCACGGTACGCATGGTCTTGATCCCGAGGGGCGCTGCGACGCCGAGACCCGTTGTCCATGAGAACATTTCGGCGGTGTCCGCCGCAAATGCGAGATCTTCGATGGGACCTTCAAGTTGAGCACTCTGAGTCAGCACGACCGGGGCGCCGACCTCGGCGACGGTGATGTCGCGAAGGGTGTCGATCTCCTCCGCCAGCGCGGCGCGCAACTGGCGCAGGCAGTGCACGCGAAGGCCAACGTCGCGCGACCAATCGGACTCGTCGAACGCTGCGCGCGCCGCGGCGATCGCGCGATCCATGTCGGTTGCGTCGGCGTCGGCCGCCTGCCCGAGAGGTTGCTCGGTGGCGGGGTTGATCGTGGTGAACGTGCCACCCTGGGCCGGGCTGAGCTCGCCGTCGATCAACAGCGCGGTCACCTTCGTCGCGGCCGATGCGGTCATGAACAGTCTCCTGGACAAGTGTCTGTTTCGATGCTGTTGACACTAGTTCGCGGGACGGGTATTGGCAAGCGGCGGGGCACCCGTCGCTGCGGTGGTCGAGTATATTCGCAGGCCAGCCGCAATATTATCGTGGAGGTTGTGCAGTCCACCTGCGGTGCGATAATCTTGGACACATGTCCAGCGAAGCGGTGCCTGCCGTCACCGACCTCGGGGAGCGCCGGCGCAATCGCCGCCAGGAGGAAACGATCCGCAAGATACTCGACGCGGCGGTCGAGTTGCTGCGCGAGTCGACGTATTCCGACCTGACGATGCGTGCCGTCGCCGCCCGGGCCGGGGTGGCGCCCGCCACCGCCTACACCTACTTCTCGTCGAAAAACGCGCTGATCGCGGAGGTCTATCTGCGCCTCGTCCGCGATGTGCCGGTGTTCACCGACGTCAACCAGACAACACAGCAGCGGGTGACCGCGCAGCTGCGGGAACTGGCGCTGCTCGTCGCCGAGGAGCCGGAACTGGCGGCCGCGGCCACGACCGCACTGATGGGTGACGAGCCCGCGGTGCGCCACGTGCGCGACAAAATCGGCGCGGAAGTGCGCCGCCGAATCGCGTCGGCACTGGGCCCCGGCGCGTGGCCGGAGGTCCTCACGACTCTGGAGATGATCTTTTACGGCGCGCTGGTGCAGGCCGGCACCAAATCA
This sequence comes from Mycobacteriaceae bacterium, assembly GCA_019242135.1. GTDB lineage: Bacteria > Actinomycetota > Actinomycetes > Mycobacteriales > Mycobacteriaceae > Mycobacterium. The sequence continues at coordinate 1,974 of JAFAWC010000427.1, forward strand.
GTGTCGTACTACCAGATGGCCGACCGGCTGGACAGCGTGCTCGCGCTGATCATGGGGAGCGCCGAATGGTGACCGCGCACGCGAGGAGCGAGAAAGGCAGCGCGCACGCGAGGAGCGAAAAAGGCAGCGCGCACGCGGGGAGCGAGAAAGGCAGCGCGCACGCGGGGGCCTCGGCGACCCCCGTGCTCAACCCCTACGACTACGACTTCCACGAGGATCCGTATCCGTTTTACCGGCGGCTGCGCGACGAGGCACCGCTGTACCACAACGAAGAGCTTGGGTTCTGGGCGCTATCCCGGCACGCCGACGTGCTGCGGGGATTCCGCAACAGCGTGACGCTGTCCAACGCCGAAGGCGTGTCCCTGGACCCCGTATCCCGCGGGCCACACGCCGCCAAGACGATGTCTTTTTTGGCGATGGACGATCCCGGCCACCTGCGCCTGCGCACACTGGTCTCAAAGGGCTTCACCCCGCGCCGCATCCGCGAACTGGAGCCGCGCGTCACCGAACTCGCGGTGCGGCACCTCGACACGATGCTGGCGATGGCAGGCTCCGGAACCGTCGACTACGTGGCCGAGTTCGCCGGCAAGCTCCCGATGGACGTCATCTCCGAGCTGATGGGCGTTCCCGAACCCGACCGCGCCCGCATCCGCGAACTCGCCGACGGAGTGATGCACCGCGAGGACGGCGTGACGGACGTGCCGGCGTCGGCGATCGAGGCATCGATCAACCTGATGGTCTATTACAAAAACATGGTCGCCGAGCGGCGCAAGAAGCCCGCCGACGACCTGACATCAGCGCTACTGAACGCCGAGATCGACGGGGATCGGCTCACTGATGACGAAATTCTGGGCTTCATGTTCCTGATGGTCATCGCCGGTAACGAGACGACCACCAAACTGCTTGCCAATGCCGCTTTTTGGGGTCACAAGAACCCTGACCAACTGACCCCGGTCTACGCGGACCCCGCGCGGGTTCCGCTGTGGGTCGAAGAGACGTTGCGCTACGACACGTCGAGCCAGATCCTGGCCCGTACCGTTTCGGGGGAACTGACGTTATACGACACCACGATTCCCGTCGGTGACGTGCTGGTCCTGCTTCCGGGTTCGGCTCACCGCGACGAGCGCGTGTTCGACGACCCGGACTCCTATCTAATCGGTCGCGACATCGGTTCGAAACTTATGAGTTTCGGCAGTGGCGCTCACTTCTGCCTCGGCGCGCACCTGGCTCGGATGGAAGCTCGGGTGGCCCTGGTCGAACTGTTCAAGCGGATCCGACGCTACGAGGTCGACGAGGCCAACGCCGTACGTGTGCACTCCAGCAACGTCCGCGGGTTCGCCCGGCTGCCCGTCAGCGTGGAGGTCACCTGATGCCGCGGTTCGAGCCGCACCCGAAGCGGCGCCCGGCCATCGTGGCGGGAGCCTCGTCGGGTATCGGCGCTGCGACGGCCATTGAGCTTGCGGCTCACGGCTTTCCTGTCGCACTGGGGGCCCGCCGCGTGGAGAAATGCCAGGAGCTCGTCGACCAGATCCGTGCGGACGGCGGCGAGGCGGTCGCGTTGGCGCTTGACGTCACCGATGCCGAGTCGGTCAAGGGTTTCGTGCACCGCGCCACCGAAGAGCTGGGCGACATCGAGGTCCTGGTTGCCGGGGCCGGCGACACATACTTCGGCCGGCTGCACGAAATCAGCACGGAAAGCTTCGAATCGCAAGTACAGATCCACCTGATCGGCGCCAACCGGCTAGCCACCGCGGTGCTACCGGGAATGGTGGAACGGCAGCGCGGTGACCTCATCTTCGTCGGCTCCGACGTCGCGCTGCGACAGCGCCCGCACATGGGCGCCTATGGCGCCGCCAAGGCCGCGCTAATCGCGATGGTGACTAACCTGCAAATGGAACTCGAGGGCACCGGTGTTCGGGCTTCGATCGTGCACCCGGGTCCGACGAAGACGAACATGGGCTGGAGCCTGCCCGCCGAGCTCATTGGGCCGGCGCTGGAGGACTGGGCCAAGTGGGGGCAGGCCCGACATGACTACTTCCTGCGGGCCGCCGATCTCGCGCGCGCCATCACCTTCGTCGCCGAAACGCCGCGCGGCGGCTTCGTCGCGAACATGGAACTTCAACCCGAGGCGCCGCTGGCGAGCGCGCCGAAAGAACGCCAACAGCTCAGGCTTTCAGATGAGGGGGTGCCGTCATGACGACCGCAATCGTTCCGCGGGTATCCGGTGGCGAGGACGAGCACGGCCACCTCGAGGAGTTCCGCACGGACCCGATCGGGCTGATGCAACGGGTGCGCGACGAATGCGGCGATGTCGGGTGGTTCCAGCTGGCGGGCAAGCATGTGATTCTGCTGTCCGGTGCACAGGCCAACGAGTTCTTCTTCCGGTCCGGCGACAGTGAACTCGACCAAGCCGAGGCCTACCCCTTCATGACACCGATCTTCGGCAAGGGAGTGGTGTTCGACGCCGACCCCGAACGCCGAAAAGAGATGCTGCACAACGCGGCGCTGCGCGGTGAGCAGATGAAGGGGCACGCGACGACCATCGAGAACGAGGTCCGCCGGATGATCGCGCATTGGGGCGACGAAGGCGAAATCGACCTGCTGGACTTCTTCGCCGAGCTGACCATCTACACGTCGTCGGCATGCCTGATCGGCACGAAGTTCCGCGACCAACTCGACGGCCGATTCGCGCGCCTGTATCACGAACTCGAGCGCGGGACGGACCCACTGGCGTATGTGGACGCGTACCTGCCGATCGAGAGCTTTCGGCGACGCGACGAGGCACGAAAAGGTCTGGTGGCCTTGGTGCAAGAGATCATGAACAGCCGGATCGCAAACCCGCCGGCTGACAAGAGCGACCGCGACATGCTCGATGTCCTGATCACGGTCAAAGACGAGCAGGGCAACCCGCGGTTCTCGGCCGACGAGATCACCGGCATGTTCATCTCGATGATGTTCGCCGGCCACCACACGAGCTCCGGCACGGCGTCGTGGACCTTGATCGAACTGCTGCGCCACCCCGAGGAGTATGTGGCGGTGATCAAGGAGCTCGACGATCTCTATGCTGACGGGCAGTCGGTGAGTTTCCATGCGCTGCGCCAAATCCCGCAGCTAGAAAATGTGTTGAAGGAGACGCTGCGGCTGCATCCGCCGCTGATCATCCTCATGCGCGTCGCCAAGGGCGAGTTCGAGGTCGAGGGGTTCGGCATCCACGAGGGTGATCTGGTTGCCGCCTCACCTGCGATCTCGAACCGCATCCCCGAGGACTTCCCAGACCCGGACCGTTTCATCCCGGCCCGGTACGATAAACCACGCCAGGAAGACCTCATCAACCGGTGGACGTGGATACCGTTCGGCGCCGGGCGACACCGCTGCGTCGGGGCGGCGTTCGCCACCATGCAGATCAAGGCAATCTTCTCGGTGTTGTTGCGCGAGTATGAGTTCGAGATGGCACAGCCGCCGGACAGCTACCACAACGATCACTCCAAGATGGTGGTGCAGCTGGCCCAGCCCGCCAAGGTGCGCTACCGCCGCCGGAGCCGCTAGGAGGGTGATCGTGGGCTTTCGCATCGAGGTCGACCTGGACCTCTGCCAGGGCCACGCCATGTGCGAACTGGAGGCACCGGAGCACTTCAAGGTGCCCAAGCGCGGGCAGGTCGAGATCCTCAACAGCGAACCGGCAGAAGAGGACCGGGCCGTCGTCGAACAAGCCGTGTGGGCATGTCCCACGCAAGCACTGTCGATCACAGAACAGGAAGAGTGACAGGATGTCCGCCTTACCCCGTGAGCAACTTGAAGACTGGGTCCAACGGTGGCTGGAAGCCAACCGGGAAGCCGAACGCACCGGCGACTGGCGACCGTTGGCCGACTTCTACTCCGACGACGCCACCTACGGCTGGAACATCGGGCCGAAGGAGGATGTGATGTGCGTCGGCGTCGATGAGATCCGCGACATTGCGCTCGGCCAGGAGATGGAGGGCCTGGAGGGGTGGAGGTACCCGTACCAGAAGGTGATCATCGACGACAAGATCGGCGAGGTCGTCGGGTTCTGGAAGCAGGTCGCCACCGACGCGGACGGTTCGGACCAGGAGGTGTACGGCATCGGCGGCAGCTGGTTTCGGCTGGACGCCGATGCCAAGATCACGTGGCAGCGAGACTTTTTCGATTTCGGCCACGTGTCGGCGCTTTACCTGGATCTGATCAAGGCGGGCAAGCTAAGCGCCGGGATGCAGAAACGCATCCAGCGCGGCGTGTCGGGCGAGAAGGTGCCCGGCTACTTCCCGCTCGGCAAGTCCCCGGTGCCGATCTGGTAGCAAGCGTGCTCTTCTGCCCTTCGCGCGAGCTCTCATCGGCATACCCGGCGTGCGGACGTGTGATCTGGGTAACTTACGCTGTCGCTAAAGTTGTCAATCGAAAGCAGGCAAGATGAAGACCAAAGGCGCTCTCATCTGGGAGTTCAATCAGCCGTGGTCGATCGAGGAGATCGAGATCGGCGACCCCGTCAAAGACGAGGTCAAGATCCAGATGGAAGCGTCGGGGATGTGCCACTCCGACCACCACCTTGTCACCGGGGGTATCCCGATGGCCGGATTCCCGGTGCTGGGTGGCCACGAGGGGGCCGGGGTCGTCACCGAGGTCGGTCCGGGTGTCGAGGACGTCGCGCCCGGCGACCACGTCGTGTTGTCCTTCATTCCGTCGTGCGGGCAATGTCCGTCGTGTCAGGCCGGGCTGCGCAATCTGTGCGATCTCGGTGCCGGCCTGCTGCTCGGGACGGCGATCTCGGATGGCACCTTTCGCATCCAGGCCAGGGGCCAGAACGTTTTCCCGATGACGTTGCTGGGCACCTTCTCGCCGTACATGGTGGTGCACAAGAGTTCGGTGGTGAAGATCGACCCGTCCATCCCGTTCGAAGTGGCCTGCCTGGTGGGGTGTGGCGTCACCACAGGCTACGGGTCGGCGACGCGGTCCGGTGACATCCGGCCAGGCGACGACGTCGCGATCGTCGGGATCGGCGGCGTGGGCATGGCCGCACTCCAAGGCGCGGTGAACGCCGGCGCGCGACGCATCTTCGCGATCGACCCGGTCGAGTGGAAACGCGATCAGGCACTGAAATTCGGTGCGACACATGTATACCCGGACATCGACGCCGCGCTGGCGGGCATCGCCGAGGCGACATATGGGCTGATGGCCAAGTCGGTGATCGTCACCGTCGGCGAACTCAAGGGCCAAGACATCGACAACTACCTCAACATCACCACTAAGGGCGGGACGTGTGTGCTGACCGCCATCGGCAGCATGCTCGAGAATCAGACGACGCTGAACCTGGCGATGCTGACGCTGATGCAGAAAAACCTTCAGGGATCGCTGTTCGGCGGCGGCAACCCGCACCACGACATTCCGCTGCTGCTGTCTATGTATAAGGCGGGCAAACTCAACCTCGACGACATGATCACCCGTCAGTACAAGCTCGAGCAGGTCAACGACGGATACCAGGACATGCTGGAAGGCCGCAACATTCGCGGCGTGATCCGCTACACCGACGCCGATCGCTGATCGCTTGATCCGACCGAGGGAGGCATCCACATGTCCGACAAGGTAATCGCCGTGACACCCGCGCTGGCCGCATCGCAGTCGTCGTGGCGCTGTGTTCAGGCGGGCGACCGGGACGGCTGGCTGGCGCTGATGGCCGACGATGTGGTCATCGAGGACCCCATCGGAGAGTCCGTCACCAACCCCGACGGTGCGGGCATGCGCGGCAAGGAAGCCGTCGGGAGGTTCTTCGACCAGAACATCGGTCCCAACCAGCTGACAGTCACCTGCGAGGAGACATTTCCGTCGAGTTCTCCCCGCGAGATCGCGCACATCTTGGTGCTGCACACCAAGTTTCCGAACGGCTTCGCCAGCACCGTACGCGGTGTCTTCACCTACTGCGTGGACGAGGCCGGACTGCTCACGAACTTGCGCGGCTACTGGAATATGGACGCGATGAAGTTCGGCAAGGAGTGAGTGCGCGTCAGCGCTCGCCGAACAGCAGGCGGACGGATCTCTCGAGGCGGTCGGCGATCTCGGTGTACGTCACATATCCCATGCCGGCGTGTACGAGTGCGCCCGTGTAAAGCAGCTCGAGGGACTCGACCAGTTCACCGCATTCGGGCCGTTCGGCGCCGACCGCATCGACGAGGCGCCGCCGTATCTCGCGGGCAATGCGATCGCGTAGATGCTCCACATCGGGATCGCGGCCGAGCAACGCGTTCGTCACCGCGCCGGCGAGTTCGGGCTCGTTCGCGACGAGCAGCGCGATGTGCCGCAACACGGCGATCACCCGCTCGAGTGGCGGCTGGGCGTTGGTTGCGGTGCTCTCGGCCGATGAGGCGAGGCGACGCCAGAACACCTCGGCGATCAGATGTTCCTTGGACGAGAAATAGGTGTAGGCGGTGGCGGCCCCGACCCCGGCCTCCGCGGCGACCAACCGAATGGTCAAGCCGCCGAAGCCGTCCCGGGCCAGCACAGCGAGCGCTGCGTTGCTCAGCCGCTGGATGGTGTCGGCCTGCTTGGCCGTGAGCCGGCGTCGGGTCGACTCAAAAGACACCGAGTCGGACACGTGTCCGGACACTACTACGCCCCGGTGGCTCAGGCAATCGGGCTAACGCCGGGCCGCGCAATCGGAAACGCTAAGTTGACATGCGTGAGAGAAACCCATACCGGCAGCAGCGTCGAGCGGCTGTTCGCCCTGTCCGATGAGGTGACGGGGTTCATGCCGCCCGGCGAAGGACAAGCGCTCTACGAGGCGGCGTTGCGTTACCTGTGCGATGGCGCGGGCGTGGAGATCGGGACATACTGCGGCAAG
>JAFAWC010000442.1 GCA_019242135.1 Mycobacteriaceae bacterium
CTGCTGAGCAGTTCGCGCGCGATGGCGGCCGCCATGCCCAAGTGCGAGCTCGTGATCGTCCCCGGTGCAGGGCACCTCGTGGAGCTGGAGCGACCCGAGATCATCGACGACGCCCTGGTGCGGTTGGTGGAGCGGGCAACGCCGTCCAAGCTTGTCAGGCTGACCCGGAGGCTGCGGGAAAAGGTTCGGCGCAGTGGGTGAGGGCTTAGTGAGTGAGGGCGTGCGCGGGGAGCGGTTGTCCGGGGTGCACTTGCAGGGGGAGCTCCTGCCCGGGGAGTGCTCGCGGGGGGGTGAAACCGCGACGTTGCCTACCCCTGAGGACACCTTCCGATTGGGGGCTCGGCTCGGCTCGGAGTTGCGCGCGGGCGACGTCGTCGTGCTCTCTGGACCGCTCGGAGCGGGAAAAACTTTGCTGGCCAAGGGTATCGCGCACGCGATGGACGTGGAGGGCGCGGTGATATCGCCGACATTCGTGTTAGCGCGCGTGCACCCCGCTCGCCAGTCGGGTGCGCCGGCGATGGTGCACGTCGACATGTATCGCCTGCTTGAGCACACAGGTGCAGATCTGCTCGCCGAATTGGACTCACTTGACCTCGACACCGACCTGGCCGACGCGGTCGTTGTTGTCGAATGGGGCGAGGGACTGGCCGAGCGGCTCTCCGAACGTCTTCTCGATGTACGGCTGTGCTACGACGACGAGTCCGAGGTGCGGACCGCGAGCTGGCGCTGGAGCAGTCCGTGATCATGTTGGCTCTGGACACCGCGACACCGGCGGTGACGGCGGGCGTGGTGCGCCGCAATGCCGACGATCGACTGGTGGCGACGGCGCGCGTGATGCGCCGCGGTGCCGACGATCGACTGGTGGCGACGGCGCGCGTGTTGCGCCGAGGTGCCGACGAGCAATTGGTGGCGCAGCGCGTCACCATCGATCCCCGCGGCCACGCCGAGACGTTGACCCCGAATGTGGTTGGCGCGCTCGCTGACTCGGATCTGACCATGTCGGAAGTCGACGCCGTCGTGGTCGGCTGCGGTCCGGGTCCGTTCACCGGGCTGCGGGTCGGGATGGCCACCGCGGCCGCGTTGGGACATGCGCTCGACATCCCGGTATACGGCGTCTGCAGCCTGGACGCGATTGGCATCGACACCCGTGGCGACGTCCTGGTGCTCACCGACGCGCGCCGCCGCGAGGTGTACTGGGCGCGCTACCGCGACGGGGCACGGATCGACGGGCCCGGGGTCAGTGCGCCCGCAGACGTGCCGGGCGATGGGGTGGACGCAATCGCCGGTCCTGCGGCTGCGGGGCTCGATGTCGTCGGCTCTGCGGCTCTGGGGCTCAATGTCGCCGGCCCTGCGGCTCCGGGGCTCAATGTCGCCGGCCCTGCGGCTCCGGGGCTGTCCTCCGTAACGCGTCTCGACGCGACGTATCCCACACCGGTCGGGCTGGTGCGCGCCGTCGACTGGACCGCCGTCCCCGGACCGTTAGTGCCGCTGTATCTGCGTCGCCCGGACGCAAAGACCCTCGCGGAGCGCCAGGCGGTGCCGCGATGACCGTCAAACTGGACCCGCTCACGCGCGACGACGCCGCACGCTGTGCCGAGCTGGAGGCCCAGCTTTTCGACGGCGACGACCCGTGGCCGGCGTCCGCGTTCATCTCCGAGCTTTCCGGCAGGCACAACCACTACGTGGCCGCCCGCACGGCCGACAAGCTCGTCGGCTACGCCGGCATCGCGAGGCTGGGTTTGCTGCCGCCCTACGAATACGAGATTCACACCATCGGCGTCGATCCGGCATTTCAGGGCCAGGGCATCGGCCGTCTCATGCTTGATGCGCTCCTAGACCATGCCGGCCGAGCCGCTGTCTTCCTCGAGGTCCGTACCGACAATGCGGCCGCGATCGCGCTGTACCACCGGGCGGGATTCGTCGAGGTCAACTTGCGAAAGCGGTACTACCGCGCGAGCGGAGCGGACGCGTACACGATGAAGCGGGGACCGCGGTGACCTCGGGTCATGCTCTTCGCGCAAGCGGCTCATCGACCGTCCTGGCGATCGAGACCTCCTGCGACGAGACCGGTGTCGGCATCGCCGAGCTCAGCTCGTCAGGCGAGGTGCGGCTGCTCGCCGACGAGGTTGCCTCAAGTGTCGACGAGCATGCGCGGTACGGCGGTGTGGTGCCCGAGATCGCGTCGCGGGCCCATTTGGAGGCGCTCGGCCCGACGATGCGGCGCGCCCTGGCCACCGCCGGGATCAAGCGACCGGACGCGGTGGCAGCCACCATCGGACCGGGTCTTGCGGGGGCGCTGCTCGTCGGAGTTGCCGCCGCGAAAGCGTACGCGGCGGCGTGGGGTGTGCCCTACTACGCCGTCAACCATCTCGGCGGTCACCTCGCTGCCGATGTGTACGAGCACGGCCCCCTGCCCGAGTGCGTCGCACTACTGGTGTCTGGCGGCCACACCAATCTGCTCCACCTGCGGTCGCTGGGCGAACCGGTGATCGAGCTGGGCAGCACCGTTGACGACGCGGCAGGGGAGGCCTACGACAAGGTGGCGCGGCTGCTGGGCCTCGGTTATCCGGGCGGCAAGCCGCTCGACGAGCTCGCCCGCAGCGGCGATTCGCGGGCAGTGGTGTTCCCCCGGGGCATGACTGGGCCGCGGGACGACCCATATTCGTTCAGTTTCTCGGGGCTGAAGACCGCCGTGGGCCGCCATGTGCACCGCCACCCCGACTACGTGCCCGCCGACGTCGCGGCGGGATTTCAGGAGTCGGTCGCCGACGTACTCACGGCGAAGGCGGTGCGGGCGGCCGAGCAATTGAGCGTCACGACGTTGCTGATAGCCGGTGGAGTGGCGGCGAATTCCCGGCTGCGCGAACTTGCCGAACAGCGCTGCGCCGCGGGCGGGCTCAGGCTGCGAGTGCCCCCGCCGCGGCTGTGCACCGACAATGGTGCGATGATCGCGTCACTCGCCGCGCACCTCATCGCCGCCGGCACACGGCCGTCGGCGCTGACCGCCACCGCCGATCCCGGACTTCCGGTGGTTACATCGCAAGTGTTCTGAGCCGTGCTTGAGTGCTAGCACTCGCATGTATAGAGTGCTAGGTGGCAGGCGCGCTGCCTCCTGGGTCGGCACCCGCGACGACGGCGCAGCGGCGGTGGCGCGTGCCGAAACCCGTAATGCCGAACAGGTCTGGGGCATGCCCTGGGCCAGGACACCGATATCGGCCCGGGAAAGGCCCGGGACGTACGCAGAAAAAGTGGAGGGCTCACATCGTGGCGAAGGTGAACATCAAGCCACTCGAGGACAAGATCCTCGTCCAGGCCAATGAGGCCGAGACCACGACCGCGTCCGGTCTGGTCATCCCGGATACCGCCAAGGAGAAGCCGCAGGAAGGCACCGTTGTCGCAGTTGGCCCCGGCCGCTGGGACGAGGACGGCGAGAAGCGGATTCCCTTGGACGTGTCCGAGGGCGACACCGTGATCTACAGCAAGTACGGCGGCACCGAGATCAAGTACAACGGCGAGGAGTACCTGATCCTGTCCGCCCGCGACGTGCTGGCAGTCGTCAACAAATAGCGGTCGTGTAGCGGTCGTGTTTCCGCCCCGGCGATCCACCGCTACGCGCGGCGGGTTTCCGGGGCGGTGCACGTTGACGTGCTCGATAAGCGCTTGTTTGGCGGAGAGCGCCTGCGCGAAGACCAGGACGGCTAGCAGACGAGGATTGTAATGAGCAAGCAGATTGAATACAGCGAGACCGCACGCCGCGCTATGGAGGCCGGCGTCGACAAACTCTCCGACA
>JAFAWC010000013.1 GCA_019242135.1 Mycobacteriaceae bacterium
GAGAAGCGGCCGATCTCGCCCTCACCCTGACCCTCTCCCCCAGGGAGAGAGCCGAGGTGATGATCGTTATTCTGAGAGACTCAAAGGGAACCGGCCATGCATCCCGAAGAACCCGACGACCTGAGCCAGCCGACCCCTTCCGGTGACCTCCCCGTGCTGCCGATCTTTGATCCCGACCCATCCGAGGATGACGAAGGCGAATACGACGACCTGGACGACGAGCCGAGGGTCGTCCTGATCACGGGCGCTGCCGGCAACATTGGCCGGAAGCTCCGCGCGGCGTGGGCCGACGTGTATGACCTCGTCCTGATCGACCGCGCCGCCGGAGCTGACGACCCCGACGTGATCGGGGCTGACCTGAGCCAGTGGAACGACGACTGGATGACCCACTTCCACGGGGTCGACACGGTCATCCACCTGGCGGCCAACCCGAGCGAGTCGGCTACGTGGGAAGAGCTTGAACAGCCCAACCTGGATGCCCTGTTCAATGTCTTCCACGCCTCGGCCCTGGCGGGGATCGAGCGGCTCGTCTTCGCCAGCTCGAATCATGCGATGGGCGGCTACAAGGATGTCGGCGACGGGCCGATCACCGTCGACCTTCCCCCTCTGCCCGACGGTCCCTACGGCGCGGCGAAGCTGATGGGCGAGCGGCTCGGCCGCAGCCTTGCCGCCGCGTTCGAGCTCTCGTTTGTCGCGCTGCGGATCGGTTGGGTCCAGAGCGGCGAGAATCGCCCCGAAACAATGCCCGACGACTGGTCACGGTCCATCTGGCTTTCGAACGGCGACCTGGTCCGCCTCTTCGAGTGCGCCGTTGAGGCCGAGCTCGGCGACCGCTCCAGCGCGATCGTCAACGGCATATCCAACAACCGGGGCACCCGCTGGGACCTCTCCGCGGCGGCCGAGTTGATCGGCTATCATCCCCAGGACAATGCCTATGCTGACTCCGATTTCAAGGTGAAGTGACGAGCGTTCTCCGCGGAGAAAAACTTTGAATTGAGAAATTCGCTGACTCTACCGGATTGCAGGTTTGAGGTTTCTGAAGCCCATCAGTGAGGTTGAGGTCATCAGGTTGTGGAGCCAATGCTCATGGTAGCGCCCGCCGTTGAGCCGATGGGCAGGGCTCTCGAAAACCCGAGGTCGCTTCCCCCGCGGCGCGTAGGGCCGGAACTTCTGCAGCAGCGCCCAGCCCCGCAGCCGAAGCTCGGACGAGCCCTGGTGGCCGTGCAGGCCCCGGCCCGCGTACAGCAGGCGGCACAGCCGGTTCATCGGCCGGTCCACCGCGTTGCTCGTCCGATGGCATCCCGGATGGTCGTAGGCCACCGCGTAGGCTTCCGTCTTGCCCCACAGCTTCTCCACCATCTCGCGGACCGGGGCGGCCCAGGCCTGCGTGGTACACCACTGCCAAAACTCGCTCATCAGGCGCCGGAACTCCGCCGCGGTGGCGGCCCGGTACACATCCCACACACGGCCGTGCAGGGCGTGGGCCTTGCGGCAGCGGTCGCGGACCTTGAGGAACCCGTGCAGGAAGCAGAGGACGACCGCGATGGTGGGGAACAGTGCGCCGAAGGCGTTGCGCGTCGCCGCCCAGCCGTCGGTGTTGACCGTTTCGGGAGCGTACCCCGGCTCGACGTCCCGCGCCTCGGCGGCGAAGACGCCGTAGGCCTCCCGGAGGTGGGCGTCATCGGCCGCGGCCGTCAGCGCCACACCCAGGATACAGCCGCTGCTGGCGGTGGTCGCGACGTAGCCCTTGCGGCCGGCCCAGTCGGCGTGATGCTCATCGGCCACCAGGTGCCCGGGCAATCGGGCCGGGTCACGGACGGTGGCCCCGACCAGGCTGCTCCGCCCCCACCGCTCGACGACGCGATACCAGTCCATCTCACCCCGGCCGAAGCCGATCGTCAGCAGCCAGGCCGGGACGCCAGGAGCCGCCAGGAGCAAGGGATAGGCCAGTTCATCGACGGTGCCGGTCATGTAGCCGGCGACGAAGCTGGGGCGGAGCCAGGAGGAGGCCCCATCGGCGGTGACGACCTTCCGCAGTTTGATGCCGGGGAGCTTGCGCGACGGGCG
>JAFAWC010000034.1 GCA_019242135.1 Mycobacteriaceae bacterium
CCGCATCGGGCTCGCAGTTCTGCTCGTCGGCACGGCCGTCATGTACCTCTGGAACATCACCATTAACGGGATGGGCAACCAGTTCTACGCCGGAGCGGCCCAGGCCGGGTCGACCAACTGGGAGGCGCTGCTTTTCGGCTCGCTGGACTCCCACAACTTCATCACCGTCGACAAACCGCCGGTGTCGCAATGGGTGATGGGGCTGTCCGGTCAGCTCTTCGGATTCAGCAGCGCGAGCATGTTGATCCCCGAGGCTTTGATGGCGGTCGCGGCCGTGGCGCTGCTCTACGGTGCGGTCGCCCGCATCAGCGGCCGCAGGGCCGGGTTGTTGGCCGGCGCCGCGTTCGCGCTGACCCCGGTCGCCGCGCTGATGTTCCGCTTCAACAACCCCGACGCGGTGATGGTGCTGCTGATGATGGCCGGCGCCTACTGCACGGTGCGCGCACTCGCGCACGCCAGCTCGAAATGGATCATGCTGGCCGGTGTCGCCCTGGGTTTCGCCTTCCTGGCCAAGATGCTCGAAGGCCTGATGGTGATGCCCGCCATCGGCTTGGTGTACCTGCTCGCCGCGCCGACGCCGGTACGCCGACGCCTTCTGCAGCTGCTGGGCTCGCTGGCGGCGTTCATCGTCTCGGCGGGCTGGTTCGTGGTGTTGACGCTGCTGTGGCCGGTGTCCGCGCGGCCCTACATCGCGGGCTCGACCGACAACAACTTCATGAACCTCGTCTTGGGCTACAACGGGTTCGCCCGGGTGCTCGGCCGCAACAACCAGCACTTCTCGATGCCCCACACCGCCGGGCGCCAAGGGTTCGGCGGTTTCGCGGATCAGTCACAAGGTGCGACCAGGCTGTTCACGGGCGAATTCGGGTATGAGATCGGCTGGCTGATACCGGCGGCGCTGCTGGCAATGGTGCTGCTGATCGTCTCGCGCGGCCGCGCTCCGCGCACCGACGCTGTGCGGGCCGGCGCGATTCTGTTCGGCGGCTGGCTGCTGGTCGACGGGATAGTGCTGTCGTATATGCACGGGATGGTTCACCCGTACTACTGCCTGTCGCTTGCACCCGCCGTGGCCGGAATGATCGCGCTCGGGGTGCACGAGATGTGGGTGAAGCGGGCGACCTGGTTCGGGCGCGTCGGACTCGCTTCTCTTGTTCTGGCAGCCGGCGGCTGGAGCTGGTGGACTCTTGAGCGGGAGCCTTCGTGGTTGCCCGGGTTGCGCTGGTCGATCCTCGCGCTGACGGTGGTCGCGACGGTTGGGTTGGTGGTCGCGCTGGCGGCGCGGGCGCGCGGGCGCTACGTTCGGGCCCTGCTTGTCTCGGGGGTCATCGTCGGGCTCGCCGGGTCGGCGGCCTACGCGGTGGCCACGATCGGACAGGCGCACACCGGCGGCGGCCCGACGGTCGGACCGACCGCAAAGTCGTACGCGCAGCACAGCGGACCCGGCACGCGGGGCCGCACGTGGGGTCAGAGCAGCGACAATCCACAACTCGACGGGATGCTCTCGGCCACTCACACCGACTGGTCGGCGGCCATCGTCCGGTCCTCGACTGCCGCCGACCTGGAATTGAAGACGCGGACGGCCGTGATGGCCATCGGCGGTTTCTCGGGCAGGGACCCGGTGCCGACGTTGGGCCAGTTTCAGCAATACGTCGCAGATCACCGGGTGACGTACTTCATCGTGGCCGACGACGATCCGCACCACGCGGGATGGGCGCAGGACAGCCAACAGCACACTGACGTCACCGACTGGGTGAGCGCCAACTTCACCGCGATGAGGGTCGGCGACGACGTCGTGTACAACTTGACGGCGCCCGTCGGGCACTAGGTCTGTTCGAGAACCGCGCGCAGGATGGCGATCAGTGCTTTGGGCTGGTCGCTCTGCACCGAGTGACCCGAGTCGGCGACCATCTGCACCCCGCGGAAACCCGGGGCGATGCGGGCGAATTCGTCGGCATCGTCGTCATTGACGAACGCCGAGTTCGCGCCTCGCACGAGGGTGGTGGGGGTGGTGAGCGCCGGCACCGCGTCCCACAGGTCGTCGAAGCCCTCGCCCTTGCGGATGGTGTCGTAGCGCCAGGTCCAGGTGCCGTCGTCGCGGCGCTTGGAGTTGTGGAACACACCCCGGCGCAAGGATTTGCGGTCGCGATGCGGCGCGGTGGCGACCGTCGCGTCGAGCATCGCCGCGAAGCTGTCGAAGATGCGTTCGCCCTGCACCAGCGCGACGGTGCCTTTCTGCTCGTCGGTCATCTCGAGATGGCGGTGCGGCGCCGACGGGGTGACGTCGACGAGCACCAGGCGCCGCACGAGATCGGGTGCGTCGGTCGCCAGCCGGATCGCCGTCAGCCCGCCCAGTGACATGCCGACGAACAGTTGCGCGGCCGGGGCCCAGTCGCGCAGCGCAGGCTGCAGCGCCTCGGCGTTGCGGGTCGGGCCGTAGTCGCCGTCATCGCACCAGGCCGAGCGCCCATGCCCGGGAAGATCGACCGCGAGCGCCGGCTCACCGAGTCCGACGATCACGGTGTCCCAGGTGTGGGCGTTCTGGCCACCGCCGTGCAGAAAGACCAGCCGTGGGGGTGCGCTGCCCCACCTCAAGGCGCTGATGCCCCCGGAATGGATGCGTTGAACCGGTGGGACGTGGTCAACGCCGGCCTGCTCGGCGTTCTCGTGCAGTAACGCGAACTCGTCGAGGGCGGCGAGGTGGTCGTCGGTGTCCGTCACGCGGTCGCGACGCTTAGCCTCGGATGAACGTTTCCAGCTCCGCGCGGGCGACGTCGTCGGGCATCTGCTCGGGCGGACTCTTCATCAGGTAGGCCGACGCCGGGATGATCGGGCCGCCCAAGCCCCGGTCCTTGGCGATCTTCGCCGCGCGCACCGCGTCGATGATCACGCCCGCGGAGTTCGGCGAGTCCCACACCTCCAGCTTGTATTCCAGGTTCAACGGAACATCGCCGAACGCGCGGCCCTCCAGCCGCACGTACGCCCATTTGCGGTCGTCGAGCCAGCCGACGTGGTCGGAGGGCCCGATGTGGACATCCTTTGTCTTGAACTCGCGCTGCAGGTTGCTGGTGACGGCCTGGGTCTTGGAGATCTTCTTCGACTCCAGCCGCTCCCGCTCGAGCATGTTGAGAAAGTCCATGTTGCCGCCGACATTGAGCTGCATCGTGCGGTCGAGCTGCACGCCGCGGTCCTCGAACAACTTGGCAAGTACCCGGTGGGTGATCGTCGCGCCGACCTGGCTCTTGATGTCGTCACCCACAATCGGCACACCGGCGTCAGCGAACTTGCGGGCCCAGACCGGGTCCGACGCAATGAACACCGGCAGGGCGTTGACGAAGGCCACGCCTGCGTCGATCGCGCACTGGGCGTAGAACTTATCGGCCTCGTCCGAACCGACGGGGAGGTAGGAGACCAACACGTCGACGCGCGCGTCGCGCAAGACCTGGACCACGTCGACAGCGTCGGCGTCGGACAGCTCGATGGTGTCGGCGTAGTACTTGCCGATCCCGTCGATCGTCGGACCGCGCTGCACCACGACGTCGGTGGGCGGCACGTCGGCGATCTTGATGGTGTTGTTCTCCGACGC
>JAFAWC010000159.1 GCA_019242135.1 Mycobacteriaceae bacterium
CAGCCGCTGGGTGACGACGCCCACCGCTTTTACGACGCGATGGTCAGGCAGCTCGAAGCGGACTCCACGCATGTCCAGCACGTTCAGGACTTCTGGGGCGATCCGCTGACTGCCGAGGGCGTGCAAAGCCGCGACGGCAAAGCCACATACGTTCAAGTGTATTTGGCCGGTAATATGGGTGAGAGCCTGGCCAACGAGTCGGTCGAGGCCGTGCGCAAAATCGTGGCGAGTTCGCCTCCACCCCCCGGCGTCAAGGTGTACGTGACCGGCGGCTCGGCCATGATGGCCGACCAGCACCACGCCGGCGACAAGAGCCTCAAGCTCGTCACTCTCATCACCGTTGCCGTCATCTTGACCATGTTGCTGCTCGTCTACCGCTCAGTCGTCACCGTGGTGCTCGTGCTGGTCATGGTGATGATCGAGTTGGCCGCATCACGAGGCATCGTGGCGTTTTTGGGCTATTACGACGTGATCGGGCTCTCCACGTTCGCGGTGAACCTGCTCACCATGCTTGCCATTGCCGCGGGCACCGATTACGCCATCTTTCTGATCGGCCGTTACCACGAGGCGCGCAACGCGGGCCAGGACCGCGAAACAGCCTTCTACACCATGTATTACGGCACGGCCCATGTCATCCTGGGCTCGGGTCTGACGATCGCCGGCGCCACGTTCTGCTTGAGTTTCTGCCGACTGCCGTACTTTCAGACGCTGGGCGTTCCGCTGGCCATCGGCATGCTCGTCGCGGTCCTCGCAGCGTTGACGATGGCGCCGGCCCTGCTTGTGGTCGGCTCCCGGTTCGGGCTGTTCGAACCCAAACGCAAGACGAAAACACGCAGCTGGCGGCGCGTGGGCACCGCTGTCGTGCGCTGGCCGGTACCGATCCTCGGGGCATCCGTCGCGGTGGCTCTGGTCGGTCTCCTCGCGCTGCCGGGGTACAAACCCAATTACAACGACCGCAACTTTCTGCCGCCAGGCATCCCGGCCAACGAAGGGTTTGCGGCTGCGGACCGGCACTTCCCTTCCGCACGAATGAATCCCGAAATGCTGCTACTGGAAACCGACCACGATGTGCGCAACGCCGCGGATATGCTGGTCATCGAGCGGATCGCCAAGGGCGTCTTCCATACCCCGGGAATCGGGCGAGTGCAGGCGATCACGCGACCGCTGGGCACACCGATCGAGCACACCTCGATTCCTTTCATGCTCAGCATGGGTGGAACTCTGCAGCAGCTCAACATGCCGTACCTGCAGGACCGCATGAAAGACATGGTCGTGATGGCCGACAAGACCCAGGGCATGATCGACACCTTGGAACGGATGCTGAGTCTGCTTGGACAGCTCAACCACATCACCGATGACATGGTCGCACAAACGAACACGATCTTCGCCGACACCAACGACCTGCGGGACAAGATCGCAAATTTTGACGATTTCCTGCGTCCGCTGCGCAATTACCTTTACTGGGAACCTCATTGCTTTGACATCCCGCTGTGCTGGTCGCTGAGGTCGATCTTCGACGGCCTCGACGGCATCGACAGTCTCAGCGATGACGTCGCGGGACTTCTGCCAGATCTCAGCCAGCTCGATGCCCTGATGCCGCAGATAGTGACCAGGATGACGGCCATGCTGGCGATGATGAAGACGATGCAGACCATGATGCTGACGATGCGCAGCACATTCGGCGGGCTGCTGGATCAGATGCAGGCGATGCAGCAGAATTCGAGGGCCATGGGCACGGCATTCGATGACGCCAAGAACGACGATTCGTTCTACCTGCCGCCAGAGGTGTTCGGCAACGCCGATTTCGCACGCGGTCTGAAGATGTTCGTGTCACCGGACGGCAAGGCGGTCCGTTTCATCATCTCCCACGAGGGCGACCCCCAGACAGCGGAAGGCATTTCGCACATCAACGCCATCAAGAACGCGGCGTTCGAAGCGATCAAGGGCACTCCGCTGGAGGGATCGAGGGTCTACATCGCCGGCACCGCATCCATGTTCAAAGATATGCGGGACGGATCCAACGTCGATCTGGTCATCGCCGGCGTGGCGTCACTTTGCCTGATCTTCATCATCATGCTGGTGCTCACCCGCGCTGTCATCGCCGCACTGGTGATCGTCGGTACGGTGCTGCTGTCGCTGGGCGCGTCGTTTGGGCTCTCAGTGCTTGTCTGGCAGTACCTCCTCGGCATGCCGCTGCACTGGATGATCCTCGCGATGTCGGTCATCATCTTGCTGGCCGTCGGGTCGGACTACAACCTGCTGCTGGTATCCCGGTTCAAAGAGGAGATCCACGCGGGGATCAAAACCGGGATCATCAGGTCGATGGCCGGCACCGGTGCGGTGGTCACCTCCGCGGGCCTCGTATTCGCCTTCACCATGATGTCGATGGTGCTCAACGATCTCGTCGTCGTGGGCCAGGTCGGCTCGACCATCGGCCTCGGACTGCTGTTTGACACACTGGTCGTGCGGTCGTTCATGACGCCGTCGATCGCGGCGCTGATGGGCCGGTGGTTCTGGTGGCCCCAGGTGGTGAGAGCTCACCCGTTGCGCGCCAAGCGCGTAGACGTTGTCGCAGTCGCGCCCTGATAAGGTCAGGCGCAGTGGAAATCAGCGCGTTCGACACGGCCTGTGATGGTTGTTGAACCCGGGTCGCCGGAGGACGCAGTCAGTTCGATCGCGTGGGTCGATGGTGCGTTGGTCACCATCGATCAGCGTGCGCTGCCGCACGAGGTGCGTGAGTTGCGAATCACGACAGTCGACGGTGTCATCGACGCGATCAAGACGCTGGCGATTCGGGGCGCGCCGGCGATCGGGGTGTCCGGGGCATTCGGCGTGGCGCTGGCGGCGTTCGCGCACCCCGGCGATTTCGAGAAGGTGACCCGAGAGGCGGTGCGGATCGCCTCGGCACGACCGACCGCGGTGAACCTGGCGTGGGGCGTGCGAAGGGCAGTGGCCAAGCTGCCGCACGGTGCGCAGGCTGTGCTGGACGAGGCCCTGCAGATCCTCGCGGAGGATGGTCGCGCGAACCGGGCGGCCGCAACCTATGGCGCGGATCTCGTGCAGCGACTCTGCCCCGACCGGCCACTGCGCATCCTCACTCACTGCAACGCGGGCCGGGTGGCCATGACAGCGTTCGGTACCGCGATCGGCGCCCTGCGGGTACTGCATCGGCGCGGCGTGATCGAGAACGTGATCGTCGACGAAACGCGGCCGTTGCTTCAGGGCGCCAGGATCACCGCATGGGAGCTGGGCGAGGCCGGCATCCCATACCGTCTAACGATCGATTCGGCCGCAGCCTGGGCGATGGCCACCGGACAGGTGGACTGCGTGATCGTCGGCGCGGACCGCATCACGGCTGACGGCTCTGTCGCCAACAAGATCGGCACCTACTCGCTGGCGCTGGCGGCGTGCCACCACGACATTCCGTTTATCGTGATCGCGCCGGAGTCGACCCGCGATACGGCGACCGCCAGCGGACGCGACATCGTTGTCGAGGAGCGGGCCCCGGCGGAGATCACTCATGTCGGTGGGGTCGCCACCGCACCCGAGGGCTCCGCGACATTTAATCCGGCCTTCGACGTGACGCCGCCGGGGCTTATCACTGCGATTGTGACGGAGAACGGCGTGGTCGGGCAGACCAACTCCACTGCGGGACAATAGATCTGCCTTGCTTGTCCGGATGTCAGTGACTCCAGCCGGCGGCGGCCTGCTCGTCGAATGTGCGGTCGATCCGGTCAAACCTTCGCCGGATCGAGCCGCGCGAGTCCCGATGCGGAAGGACGTACAGGCGGTTGGCGAGGACCGCATCAGCGGTGAGACGAGCGACATCGGCGGCGTCGAGCACGACGTTGCCGGCCCGCAACGACGGAGTTTCGCGGACCGGGTCGGCCGGCTCGGCCAAGGCCTCTGAGCCGGTCGACTGGGCGGACACCGAGCTGCGGCCGCGTTGCGAGTTGGCTGCGATGTTGGTGTCAACGATCATTGGGCACAACACTGACACACCGATGCCCTCCGAACGCAACTCGCGGGCCAGCGTCTCGGCGAGGGCGACCACACCGTACTTGGCGACACAGTACGGACCGAGGCCGATGTTTGCGACCATGCCCGCAAAGGACGACGTAAAGAGCATGTGGCCATCGGAGCCTTGGCGCAGCAGCCGCGGGAGGAAGACCTCAACGCCGTGGATGGGACCCCACAAATCGACATCGATCAGCCAGCGCCAGTCCTCGTTCGTCATCTCCGCGATCGGCCCGACGAGGGCCACGCCCGCATTGTTGAAAACGATGTGAACCGCGCCGAGAAGCCGAAATGCTTCATCCGCCAACCGATCAACCTCGTCGAGGTGCCGGACGTCGCACACGACGCCGTGGGCCTCGAACCCGTCGGCGCGCAACGCCGCGACCGCTTCGTCAAGTGCGGGCTGATCGACATCGCCCAGCACGACTCTCGCGCCACCCTGAGCGAATTCCCGCGCCGTGGCCAGGCCGATGCCACTCGCCCCGCCGGTGATCACCGCTGCCCGATCCGCGAAACTCTGCACGGGCCGAACATAGCGCAGCGAGGAACGAAACGAGTTCCGACCCGAGTAGTTACAGCGGGCCCGTGCCCTCTGACTCCGGTTGAAGCAGTTCACGAACCGCGGGACGTGGTCCGTAGGGCCGAAGCATCTGGCTGGCGGGGCGGAGACGCACGGTTACCGGCCACCAGAACCAGCGTCCGAGAAGCGCGGCGATCGAGGGCGTCATGAACGACCGCACGATCAGCGTATCGAACAGCAGGCCCAACCCGATGGTGGTCCCGATCTGGCCGAGCACCCGCAAATCGCTGAATATGAACGAGGACATGGTCGCGGCGAAAACGAGGCCGGCGGCCGTGACCACCCCGCCCGTACCGGCCATCGCCCGGATGATGCCGGTCTTCAGCCCTGCGCCGATCTCCTCCCGGAAGCGCGAAATCAGCAGCAGGTTGTAATCCGATCCCACGGCCAGGAGAAGAATGATCGCCAGCGCCAACACGATCCAGTACAGCTGGATACCGAAGATGTCCTGCCAGACGAGCACCGACAGTCCGAACGAGGCACCCAAGGACAGCGCCACGGTGCCCACGATGACCAGTGCGGCAACCAGAGAACGGGTGATGATCATCATGATGAGCAGAATCAGGCTCAGCGCTGCGATGCCCGCGATCATCAGATCGTATTTGGCGCCGTCCTGGATGTCCTTATAGGCGGCGGCGGTGCCGCCCAGATAGATGTTGGCGCTTGCCAAGGGGGTGCCCTTGATGGCTTCCTGCGCCGCCTTCTGGATTGCCTCGATGTGCGAAATACCTTCGGGCGTAGCGGGATCGCCGTCATGGGTAATGATCATGCGGGCAGCTTTGCCGTCGGGAGAGAGAAATAGTTTGAGGCCCCTAATGAATTCGGAGTTACTGAATGCCTCCGGTGGCAGGTAGAACGAATCATCGGTCTTCGCGGCGTCGAATGCTTGTCCCATCGCGGTCGCGTTTTGCAGCGCGGCCGCGGTCTGCGCATCGATCCCCGACGTGGTCGCGTAGTTCGTCAGGGTCAGGTCCCGGTTGGTCTGCTGGCTGGCGATCTGCGGCGGGATCAGCGCCAGCAGTTGCGGCTCAATCGCATTCAACTTGTCCAAAGACGTGGTGATGGCTGCGAGTTGGTCGGTCAGCGCGTCGACACCGTCGAGGGCATCATAAAGTGACCGCAGCGCCCAGCAGATCGGAATGTCGAAGCAGTGCGGTTCCCAGTAGAAGTAGTTGCGCAGCGGGCGAAAGAAGTCATCGAAATTCGCGATCTTGTCACGCAGATCCTGCACCGTCGCGACCGTTTCGTGAAACCTTTGGGTCTCGTCGTTCGTCGCGGCATTGAGCTCCTGCTGATCCGCATACTGCTGTCGCAGGATGGCGATCGTCTTGTCGATCTCTGCGACCTGCTTCAAGATGTCATCGGCGCGGTCTTGCTGATATTTCAGGTTCTCGATCTGGCCGGTGCTTTGCGCACTGATCTGGAACGGTATCGAGGTGTGGTCGAGCGGCGTGCCCAACGGCCGGGTCATCGACTGCACCATGGCGATACCGGGTGTGTGGAAGACGGCTTTGGCCACCCGTTCGAGGATGAGCATGTCGGCCGGGTCACGCAGGTCGTGATCGGTCTCGATCATCAGCAGTTCGGGATTCAGCCGGGCCTGGGAAAAGTGGCGCTCCGCGGCCGTGTAGCCGACGTTGGCCGGAGAGCTGGCAGGCAGGTAGGGGCGGATGTCGTAACTGGTCTTGTAGCCCGGCAGGGCAAGAAGTCCGACCAGGGCGATCGCGACCGTGACCGCGAGGATGGGCCCGGGCCAGCGCACGATGCCGGTACCTATCCGGCGCCATCCCCGCGTCCGCATCCTGCGTTTGGGCTCGAACAAACCGAAAACACTTGCCATCGTGAGGACGGCAGGGGCCAGCGTGAGCGCAGCGACCAGTGCGGTAAGGATGCCGATCGCGGCGGGCAC
>JAFAWC010000315.1 GCA_019242135.1 Mycobacteriaceae bacterium
TGTCGATGCGCTGCCCGCCGGTGATCTTGGTGTAGAGCCCGAAATCGCGGGCGACCTCCCCGATCACGATCAGCTTTTCGGGGGTGATCTCCCCGCCGGGCAGCCTCGGCACCACCGAATAGGTGCCGTTGCGTTGCAGGTTGGCCAGGAAGTGATCGTTGGTGTCCTGCAGCGCGGCGGTTTCGCCGTCGAGGATGTGATCCGACGACGTCGACGCCAGAATCGACGCGACCGCGGGTTTGCAGATGTCGCAACCGGTCCCGACGCCGTACTTGGCGATCAGCCCGGAGAATGTGCGGATTCCGGTGGCAGCGACGATCTGGAACAGCTCGGCGCGGGACTGCGAAAAGTGCTCGCACAGCGCCTTGGACTGCTCGACACCCTGGGCTTCCAGCAGCCGCTTGAGCATGGGAACGCAGCTGCCGCACGACGTTCCGGCCACCGTGGCGCCCTTGATCGAGGGCACGTCGCAGGCCCCGTCGGTGATCGCGGCGCATATCGTGCCTTTGGTCACCGCATTGCACGAGCAGATCTGCGCCTCGTCGGGCAGCGCTCCCACCCCCACCGCGGCGGCCGCGGGCGCGATCAGCGACGCCGGATCGGCGGGCAGCGGACGACCGACGAGCGGACGCAGCGTCCCGTAGCCGGTGGTGTCGCCAACCAGAATGCCGCCCAACAGAGTTGAGGCGTCGTCGGACACCACGAGTTTGGCGTAGGTGCCCTTCGTCGGGTCTTTGAGCACCACCTCCAGTGCTCCGTCGCTCGTGGCGTGCGCGTCGCCGAAGCTGGCCACGTCCACGCCGAGAAGCTTGAGCTTCGTCGACATGTCCGCGCCGGGAAAGCACGCGGCCCCACCGAGCAGTCTGTCGGCCACCACCTCGGCGGTGGCGTAGCCCGGCGCCACCAGCCCGTAGCAGCGACCTTCGACGGCTGCCACCTCGCCGATCGCATAGATATGGGGGTCGGTTGTGCGGCAGCTGATATCAGTAGCCACACCGCCGCGCTCGGCGATTTCCAGGCCGCAGCGCCGCGCCAACTCGTCTCGCGGCCGGATGCCCGCCGAGAACACGAGAAGGCCGGCATCGATCACTGACCCGTCGGACAGCGCGACCGACAGCCCGTCACCGTCCGGCTCGATCGCGGTCGTGGACACCCCGGTGTGCACGGTCAGGCCGAGCTTCGTCACCAGGCCCGCCAGCACCGCGCCACCGCCCTCGTCGATCTGCGAGGGCATCAGCCACGGCGCGAATTCGACCACGTGCGGCGCCATACCCAACAGCCGCAACGCATTCGCGGCCTCCAGGCCCAGCAGCCCGCCACCCACCACGACGGCGACCGCACCTGGACGCGCCGCCGCGCGGATCGCGTCGAGATCATCGAGGGTGCGGTAGACGAAACACCGCTGGCCGTCGCTGCCGGGGATGACAGGCACGAACGGGTACGACCCGGTGGCCAGAACCACTGCGTCGTAAGGGATGCGCTCACCACACGAGGTGGTGACCACGCGCGCCTCGCGGTCGATCGCCGTAGCCCGCTCGCCGACGCGCAAGTCGACGAGAACGTCGCCGGCGTAGTCGTTTCCGGTCAATGCCAGCTCGCGACGGTCCCAGCTGCCGACGTACGACGACAGCGCGACCCGGTCGTATGCCGGCGTCGGTTCCTCACACAGCACCGTGATCTGCCACCGGCCGACGCGGTCGCGGTCGCGCAGCGCCTCAACGAACCGATGCCCCACCATGCCGTGGCCGATGACCACGACCGACCGCGGTGCGGCCATCACGCCTGGGCCACGGCCTCGCCGGCCGCCGCAGGCACCGCGGCCGGCGTCGGCGCCTTTGTCGGGGTGCGCACATAGGCGAACCAGGTGATCGCCGCGCACACCACGTAGAAGCCGAGGAACACCCAGAACGCCATGGTCGCTGACTTCGCCGGCGACAGGTACGACGCCCGCAGCACCACGTTGATGCCCACGCCGCCGAGCGCACCGATGGCGCCGGCGATCCCGATCAGCGCACCCGCCAGTCGCCGCGACCACGCCGCCTGCTCGGCCGGGCCCAGGTGCTCCAGGCTGCGCGACTTGGCATCGAAGATCGACGGAATCATCTTGTAGGTCGAGCCGTTGCCGAGGCCGGACAAAATGAACAGTGCGATGAAGCCCACGACGTAGGCGGTCATGATTCCCCCTGACGGGGCGGCGTGCTTCGCATCGCTCAGCTCCCCGGCGGTCACGAGCCAGCCGGCGGCGAGGATCATCGCGGTGAACACGTAGAGCGTGACCTTGCCGCCGCCGATCCGATCGGACAGCCAGCCGCCCGACGGCCGGGATATCGAGCCCAGTAGCGGACCCACGAACGCGATCTGGGCGGCGTGCAGCGACGCCGTCGCGGTCATCGCCGGTGTCACCGGTGCGCCGTGCGAGAGGCCGGCGAGGAAGTTCATTTGCAACACCTGGCCGAACGCGAAGGAA
>JAFAWC010000339.1 GCA_019242135.1 Mycobacteriaceae bacterium
GTGTGTCACCAGGCCGCAATGGTGGGTGCCGGCGTAAACGCCGCCGACGCGCCGGCCTACGGCAGCCACAACGACTACGCCACCACGGTGCTGCTGGCGCAGATGTACGCCGCGGGCTGCCGGCGACTCGTGCTGGCATCGTCGATGGTGGTGTACGGGCAGGGCCGGTACGACTGCCCGGTTCACGGCCGCGTGGATCCGCTCCCGCGCCGCCGCGAGGACCTCGATGCCGGCGTCTTCGAGCACCGTTGCCCGAGGGGCGAAGAGGAGTTGGCGTGGCGAGTGGTCGACGAGGACGCGCCGCTGCGCCCGTGCAGCTTGTACGCCGCGAGCAAGACCGCGCAGGAGCATTACGCGCTGGCCTGGAGCGACGCCGTCGGAGGCGCGGTCATCGTGCTGCGTTACCACAACGTCTACGGCCCGGGCATGCCCAGGGACACGCCGTATTCGGGCGTCGCGGCGATCTTTCGGTCTGCGCTGGAAAACGGTGCGCCGCCGGAGGTCTTCGAGGACGGCGGGCAGATGCGCGACTTCGTGCACGTCGACGACGTCGCGGCGGCGAACGTGGCTGCGGTCAACCGTGTCGGATCCGCACCGTTCCTGGCCGCGAATGTGTGCTCGGGACAACCTATCTCAATCCGGGAGGTCGCAGATCAGTTGTCGCAGGCCAGCGCTGGGCCGGTTCCCCGGGTCACCGGCCGATACCGCAATGGCGACGTCCGCCACATCGTCGCGGACCCGACGCGGGCACGCTCGCTGTTGGGTTTTACGGCCAAGATTGGGCCGCAGGCGGGGCTGAAAGAGTTCGCGAGTGCGCCGCTGCGGTGGTGAGGGGGCGGTCGCGTTCGCCGGGATTGCCGTTACGCAGAGGGCCTCGCGGCGGGGCGTTCAGTCGGTGTAGCTGATCCGCACCGAGATCGGGTCGCTTTCCGTTGCCCGCATCGCGAACGCCACCGCGGCGGCCGACACCCTGCCTGTGGCGAAGCTTCGGGCGCGGGCACGGATGTCGTCATCGGGCCGAAAGGCCGCGGTGCCGGTGCGCCATCGGCCGTGACCCGCACCCGTACCCGGGGATCTTCCGCGATGTTGTGCGCCCATCCCGCGCGATGTCCGTGTTGGGAGATCACCCAGACCCCGTCAGCGTCCGCACTGCCCGTCAACGGAACGCGGCGCGGAGTGCCCGATTTGCGCCCCGTGGTCTCCAGCTCGAGCACCAGCGCCGACCGGATGCCGCGCCGATCCAGGGCTGCCATCAGCGGGTTTACCACCATCCGGCCAACCCGTCGTTCGAACTTGAACTTGCGCAGCCCCGCTTTTGCCATGTCGGACCATTCACTAGGAAATATCGGGATTAACGACGTTAGTAGAAAGATCGTTCAAATACAAGCGGCGCCCGCGGAGACGATGGGGGCGGGCGCGGAGACGATGGGGGCGGGCGCGGGTTGACTATTCTCGACGCTCATGCCGGACTTTTCGGTGACGGTGGTGCTGCCGTGTCTCGACGAGGCGGCGTCGTTGCCCAGGGTGCTGGAAAAGATCCCGCTCGGGTACGTGGCCCTCGTCGTCGACAACAACAGCACCGACGGCACCGCGCAAGTCGCGCGCCGGCACGGCGCGCGCGTCGTGACCGAGCGTCAGGCCGGCTACGGGTCGGCCGTGCATGCCGGGACGGTCGCGGCGGCCACGCCGATTGTCGCGGTGCTCGACGCCGACGGCTCGCTCGATCCAGCCGAGCTGCCACCGATGGTGGCCGAGCTGCAACGCGGCGCAGACATGGTCACCGGCCGCCGCCGCCCGGTGCGCGGGCTGCGCTGGCCCTGGCACGCCCGGCTGGGAACGGCCGCCGTGAGCTGGCGGCTGCGCACCCGGCACCGGCTTCCGGTGCACGACATCGCGCCGATGCGGGTCGCGCGACGCGATGCGCTGCTCTCGCTGGGCGTGCAGGATCGCCGCTCCGGGTACCCGGTCGAGCTGCTGGTCCGCGCGGCCGCCGCGGGCTGGACCGTGGTGGAACATGACGTGGGCTACGGGCCTCGCACAGGCGGCAAATCGAAGGTCAGCGGGTCG
Source organism: Mycobacteriaceae bacterium (assembly GCA_019242135.1). Lineage (GTDB taxonomy): Bacteria > Actinomycetota > Actinomycetes > Mycobacteriales > Mycobacteriaceae > Mycobacterium. Next base: position 2,068 of record JAFAWC010000339.1, read on the forward strand.
GCGCGCGGGAGCATGGTAGCGGCCATGGATTTCTGGCGGGCGATCTCTTGACGCCGACGCCGGTGACGGTGCTGGTCGTGGCGAAGGCGCCGGTGCCCGGGGTGGCCAAGACGCGGCTGGCGCAAGGTGTTGGTCCGTACCTGGCGGCCGACATCGCGGCGGCGGCGCTGCTGGACACCCTCGACGCGGTCGCCGCCGCCCCGGTGGCCGCCCGCATCGTGGCGATGACCGGCAACCTTCGCACTGCCTGCAGGTCCGGTGAGCTCCGGGCACGGCTGGCCGATTTCACGGTAATTCAGCAGCGTGGAACGGATTTCGCCGACCGGCTGGCCAACGCACACGCGGATGCGGCGCTGTCCGCGGGGCCGCATCCGGTCCTGCAGATCGGCATGGACACCCCGCAGGTCACCCCGGAGCTGATCGTCCATTGCGGCGATGCGCTGCTGGCCGCCCCCGCCGTGCTCGGCATCGCCACAGACGGCGGGTGGTGGGTGCTCGGGGTTCATTCGCCGACCGACGCCGACGTGCTGCGTGCCGTGCCGATGTCTCGTGACGACACCGGCGCCGTTACGCTGCGCGCATTGCGGGAGACCGGGATCAATGTCATCCTCGTCGACCAACTGTCCGACGTCGACACTCTCGACGACGTCGCCGGCGTGCGCGGGGCCTGCGCACCGGACTCACGGTTCGCGCAGGTGACCCTCAACGCTGGTCTGTGAGCGTCGGCGTCGGTTGACTGCGAGGCGGATCGCATACACCAGAGCACTGGCGCCGAACATCGCCGCAGTCAACAGGATCCACCTGGCCAGGAATGGTTGCTGAGTTTGGCCGGTCGCCGCGCCGTACACGGGTGCGCCCTGCTCGATGATGCCGGGCAGAAAGATCAGCAGCGCCAACACGGATCCAAGTACTGGCAGTCGGATGTAGTTGAGGGCGCGGGCAGATGTATTCGTCTGCCGGTCGGCGGGAATTCTCAGGAGCCGATCGGCAAGAGCGTAGATCGGGAACAACACCAAGTCGTGCGCGATCAGCGCCGCCGCGAACCACACGGCGATTGATTGCCACCAGACCTGGGGATTCCACAGTGTTTTGGGACCGACAGTCACGACGACGTAGCCGAGAAACGCAAATCCAGCCAACATCGTCAACGAGTGCAACGGATGGGAACCGTAGAAGTTGTGGTACCGGGAGAGCAGAGCGCGCATCACCGGCCGGCCTCGAAAAAGATCCCGGCCACCCATTTCGTGTTGTGAACGCCGGGCAACGCGGGAACGATGATTCGAGCGGGGTACCCGTGATCGAGCGACAGTTCGGCGCCGTTGACGCCCAGGGCCAACAGTGAGTCGGGATCGTTGATCTGATTCGCTTGCAGCACAGCGTGGTTGAACGCGCCGTAGCGTTCGAGCGAGGCAACTCGAGCTGACACGGGGTTCGGCACTTTCGCGAGATCAGCCAGGTCGCGAAGCCGCACCCCGCTCCACGTTTCCGTGGTGGACCAGCCTTCGACGCACGCGATCGGTAGACGAGCGGTGTGCTGCGGCAACGCCGCAAGGGCGGCGCGATCGAGAAAGACTGGCACGGGACCGCCATCGATCCTGAGCCGCCAACCCGCACCCGTGATTTCGGGTGTGATCGCGGCCGCGAAAGCGGTCCGGTTGACCTGAAAATCGTTAGAACCGTCGCCGCGGTCACGGCCGCGTGGCAGCAGAAGCGTGGAGTGACGCGTCCAGCCGCCGATCGTCTGACCGGCGGTGATGACGGCTATGAACATGGCGCCTGCACCGACCGTCGCGAGCGCCCCGCGGCGGCTGACCGTCGCCGGCGCGGGGTCGGCCGCGACGAGACCGTCGGGATCGGGGGGCTCGGCCACCGTGTCGGCACGGTTGGTGCGCAACACCTCCCGTATCGGAATCGACCGGACGCCGGTGAGCATCCGAGGAATCTTGAGCGTGATGTGCATCAGGAATCCGACGATGAACACCCACGCCCCGAAATAGTGGCCGGTATAGAAGCTGAACCCGAAGATGTAGTCGTACTGGATGTTGAGCACCCCGGTGACGATTTCGAACAGGACTGCGCCGACGAGCATGAGCAACGACAGCCGCTCGAGCAGGTGGGCGATCGAGCGACTTGGCGGCCACACGAAAAGCTTCGGCATCACCGACCACAACTTCGCTACCACCACGGGAATGAGCACCAGACCCAGCCCCACGTGCAGTCCCTGGGTGAGCCGGTACAACCACCCGGGATGTGTCGGCCAGTTGAACGTCGGCAACTTCAGCCACCCGACGTTTGACGGGATGGCCTGCCCGAACTGCGGCCCGTAGGCGATGTAGGACAACAGCCCGGTGAGGATCACGATCGGCAAGGTGACCAACAGCGTCAGGCCCAGAATCGATGTCAGCCAGGGTCCGCGAAGTGGACTGCGCCAGCGCTGCAACAGAGTCACGCCGGGCGGCGGGTGCCGGTCGAACGCCCGCCACAGCCGGGCCGGAAACCCGTAGCGGCCGCGTTCCGAAGGGGGTGTCGAGTTGGCCATCCTTCTCCGTGTTGTACTCGGCGGCGCCCGGTACGTCAGGGCTTTGGCGCTACCAGTTCGTGAATATGAAGTGATTGACCAGCAGCGCACCGACGATGTTGACGGCCAGCCACCAACGCTGCGATGACCGCGGCAACACCGCGCCGGCCGCGGTCAGCCAAACGGTGAAGGGCAGCCAGATGCGTTCGGTCTCGGCTTTGCTCAGCATCGACGCATCGGCGCACAGGATCGCGATCAACGCGGCTAGCACGAGCAGGTGCACACCGGACCGCCGGCGGATCGCGCCGATGTCGAACACTCTGCTCACACCGGCCACACCGCCGACCCCGATCGCGCACACCACCGACGCAAGGTTTGCCCAGCCCCAGTACTGAAACGGTCGATCTCTTGCGATGCCCTGCCAATACCGTTGCTGCACCAGGGTGTAACCGTCAAACCACCAGAACCCTGCCCAGCCGAACATAACAAACACCGCGGCGGCAGCCGCTATCGTCACGGCCAGCGATGCAAGAGCGTCACGGGGCCGGCGGGCGCAGATCAGCACCGCCGCCGCGAGCACGGCCATCAGCGTCAGGCCGTAGCTCAAAAACACCGCCCAGCCCAGCAGCAGTCCGGCGCCACAGGCTGCGATCGCAGAGACGCGCGCGCCGTTTGCCCCGCGAGCGACCGACAGCGCCAGCAACGCAATCCCCCAGGAAGTGACGCCGGCGAAATACCCGTCGGCCGACACCGCGATCCAGATCGCGGTAGGTGCCACCGCGACGAATGGGGCGGCCGACCGGGCGGTGGCCTCGTCGTTGAGCGCTCGCAGCGCGACCATGATGGCCGCAGCCGCGCTGCAGCCGACCACCACGCACAGCGTGCCGGCCCACGCCCCGCCGCCCAAGCCGATGCGATCCAGCCACACGAACGTCAGCAACGCGCCCGGGGGGTGACCCGCCACGTGGGTGATCCACGAGTCAGGCTGGAAGTCGGGGATGCGGCGGGCGAAGCTGCGCAGCGCCTGGGGGATGTCGATCACGGCCGGCACCTGGCGCAGGTACTCATTCTCGGCGGTCAACCGGCCGGTGAAGCCACCCCGCCAGCCGTCAATCATCGCCAGCGAGAACGCCCATGCGCACGAGCCGGCCCACGCGGTCAGCGTCAGCGCCCGCCACCGCAGACGATGCGCCAGCGTCTGCCCCCACACCACGGCGCCGATACCGATCAGCACAGCGGCCGGGGTGCCCCAGCCCACATGCGCGTTCCACCAGCCGAAAATCGGTGCAGTGTCGGCAAATTGATAAATCCGCGCCCGCGATGCATGAATCAGCGGCGTTACGCTGCCCAGGTGCAGGTGCGGAACGACGAACGCGGCCACGACCAGCACGACGGCCAGCGGTACCGCCACCGCCTCGCTGCGGACCTTCACGGATCAAACCTAGGTGCGCGGAACCGGCTCAACTGAACCGCTCGGCCAGTGCCGGCCTGTCGACTTTGCCGATGCCGCGAACGGGCAACGTGTCGACGAGATGCAGCTCGCGTGGTGCCGCAGTGTCGTCCAGCGACTCGCCGACGTGCGCGCGCAACTGGCGCAGCGTCGGCGGTGCGCCGCCCGGCGCGGGCACCACCGCGGCGACCACGCGCTGGCCGAGCCGCTCGTCGGGCACGCCGAACACCGCGCACTGTGCGACCGCTGGATGTGTGCCGATGACCGCCTCGACCAGGTGCGGCAAGACCGTCAGACCGCCAGTGCTGATGCCCTCGTCGAGCCGGCCGTGCACCGTGAGGACGCCCCCGTCGTCGATGCTGCCCGTGTCATCGGTGCGAAACCAGCCCGGCTCGCAGAACGGGTCGGGCGAGGTCGGATTGCGGTAACCCTTCGCCAGCGTCGGCCCGCCCAGGACCACGCGGCCGGCGTCGATGCGCATCCGCACCCCGTCCAGCGGCCGGCCGTCATACACGCATCCGCCCGCCGTTTCGCTCATGCCGTAGGTGCGGACCACGGAAATGCCTGCAGCGCGGGCCCTTTCGGCGACTGCAGACGGCAACGGGCCGCCGCCGACCAGCACGGCGTCCAGGTCGGCCAGCGCCGCAGTCGCGCCCGGCTCGGATAGGGCCTTGGCCAACTGTGCGGCCACGAGTGCGGTGTAGGAGCGCGCACCGCGCAGCCGGTTGACCGCGCCGGGCAGCGCCGACGCGTCGAAGCCGCGCGACAGGTCGAGCGCGACCGGGGTGGTGGCTGCGAGCACGCTGCGGATCAGCACCTGGATGCCCGCGATGTGGGTGGCGGGCAGTGCGAGAAGCCATTGGCCCGGACCCCCGAGGCGCGCGTGGGTGGCCGACGCACTGATCCTCAGTGCGGCTGCGGTCAGCATCGCGCCCTTCGGGGCACCCGTGGTGCCCGACGTCGAGACCACCAGGGCGACGTCGTCGTCAACAGCCTCGCCGGCACGTAAAGCCATTGTCAGCGAGGAGTTTTCGGGTGGATCCCAGGCCGGCACGGGCAGCACCGACCCGCGGCCGGCGAGCAGCGACTCCATCGCGGGCAGCAGCGACAGGACCTCAGGACCGAGGGGGACCTCGACGGCACGCAGGATGGCTATTCGGCGTCCTCGCTGTCCCGCGGATCGTCGAGCGGCCAGCCCTTGGCGGCCAGGCGCTGCCGCACTCGTTCGACGTCGTTGGGTGAGGGGAGTTCGTCGGTGACCTCGGTGATGGCGACCCCGATGTCGACGTTGTCGAAATCGCCCCGTTTCATCAACTCCGAGGCGACCGCCTTGACCTCGTCAACGGTGAGCCGGCGCGAAAGCAGCGCGAGCACCGGCAGGGAGTCGGTCGGCGGCACGCCGTCCGGATAACCGGCGCGCAGCCACGACACGATCGCGCTGAGGAATCGATTCACAGTGTCACCCTCCCCACGACCCTCCCCGAGATGGCCACCCGGACCCATCGATGTTAATGCGGATGTCGTGCCGGTCGCGAGCGCGGGCACAAGCGCAACGCCTTGGGGATGGCGGATGAAATATGGGTGAACAACTGCGCGGCGCCGGCAAATCGCCTGGTCGAAGCCCAAATAAACATTCGTCATTATTCGGTGGATTGCCAACGATGCCAGCAGAATTACCGCCATGAGCGCAGAGCTGATCATCCTGGTGCTGCTGATCGTGACGGCACTCGGATTCGACTTCACGAACGGTTTCCACGACACCGCAAACGCCATGGCGACCTCCATCGCGACCGGCGCTTTGCCGCCCAAGGTGGCCGTGCTGCTGGCCGGCGTGCTCAACCTCGTCGGCGCGTTTCTGTCCGTCGAGGTGGCCGCCACCGTCACCACCCAGGTGCTCAAGATCCAGGACGCCAGGACCGGTCACCTGCTGCCGTCGATCAACCCGACGACGGGGCTCACGATCATCTTCGCCGGGCTGATCGGGGGCATTTTGTGGAACCTGTTGACTTGGCTGTTCGGCATCCCGTCGAGCTCCTCGCACGCGCTGTTCGGCGGCCTGATCGGCGCCGGGCTCGCCGCGATCGGCACCGGCGGGGTGAACTGGAGCGGCATCACCGAAAAGGTCCTGGTCCCGGCGGTGGCTGCGCCGGTCATCGCGGGAATCGTTGCGGCCGTGGGCACCTGGCTGGTGTACCGGATCACCCGGCACGTGTTAAAGAAACGCCGAGAAGAGGGTTTTCGCTGGGGGCAGATCGCGACCGCCTCATTGGTCGCGTTGTCGCACGGCACAAACGACGCGCAGAAAACGATGGGCGTGATCGCGCTGGCGTTGATCACCACCGGCCATCTCACCGGCGACATCAAAAGAGACGGCCTGCCGATCTGGATCGTTGGCAGCTGCGCGCTGGCGATTGGGCTCGGCACCTATGTCGGCGGCTGGCGGGTCATCCGCACGTTGGGCAAGGGCCTCGTCGAGATCGAGTCGCCTCAGGGCCTTGCCGCCGAGGCGTCATCCGCCGCGATCATCCTGAGCTCCAGTGCCGCGGGCATGGCGTTGTCGACCACGCATGTGGCGACGGGCTCCATCCTCGGCAGCGGTGTCGGCAAGCCGGGCGCCGAGGTGCGCTGGGGGGTCGCCGGGCGAATGGTGGTCGCGTGGCTGTTGACTCTGCCCGCCGCCGGGGTGGTGGGAGCGTTGACATTCTGG
>JAFAWC010000459.1 GCA_019242135.1 Mycobacteriaceae bacterium
AACTTTCACTAGGAGGTGGCCATGCAGACGAAGTCACGGTGGTGGGCGCTCGGTGCGCTGGCGCTGAGCATGCTGACGATCGGCCTCGACACGACGGTACTGACGGTCGCGCTGCCGACACTTGCGGTCGACCTCGGTGCCAGCACCTCAGAGCTCCAGTGGATGTCGACGTCCTACACCCTGGTGCTGGCGGCGCTGCTGCTTCCCGCCGGTGCCCTTGGCGAACGCTACGGTTACAAGCGACTGCTGATGGTGGCGCTGCTCATTTTCGGCCTGTCCTCGGCGTGGTGCGCGTATTGCGGAAGCGCCACTGAACTCATCGCGGCCAGAAGCGTTCTCGGAATCGGCGCGGCAATGATGATCCCGTTGTCGATGGCCGTGTTGCCGTCGATGTTTCCCGACGCAACCGAAAGAGCCCGCGCACTGAACATCTGGGTGACCTCGACGGCCGTCGGCATGCCGCTCGGGCCGATCATCGGCGGTTGGCTGCTGTCTCACGCGTGGTGGGGTTCGATTTTTCTGATCAATGTTCCATTGGTGATCGTCGGCGTGACGGCCGTCGCGGTCTTCGTCCCGAAGTCAGAACGCTCGCAATCGTTTCCGCTCGACCTCGTCGGCGTCGTGATGTCCTCCGCCGGGCTGGCCGCATTGACATTCGGTTGCATCCGCGCGGGCCAAGAATCGTGGTCGCAACCGCTGGCATGGGGGACGATCGCCGCAGGGTCGCTGCTGTTGGCACTTTTCGTCGCCTGGCAGCGGCGGTGCCCTCACCCGTTGGTGGACCTCTCGTTGTTCGCCGAGCCGGGGTTCCGGTGGGGCACCGCGTTCGCGACGCTGTTGGGCATGTCGATGTTCGGCGTGCTGTTCGCGCTGCCGCTGTTCTACCAAGCGGTACAAGGTAATTCGACGCTCGGCACGGGCGTACGGCTGCTTCCTCTGATCGGCGGCTTGGTGATCGGCACTCGGATCGTCGACCGATTCGGACGCTGGCTCGGCGACGGCGCCGCGATCGCTCTCGGTTTCGCGGTCGTCGCCGTGAGCCTGGGGGTCGGGGCACTCACCACCGTGGCCACGCCGTTCGTGGTCATCGCGACGTGGCTCGGACTTGTTGGTGTCGGCATGGGTTTGGTCATGCCGACGGCGATCACCGCCGCCCTCGGTGCCCTGGAACCCAGCCGTGCGGGCACCGGCTCGGCGCTGACCCAGGCGTTCCGGCAAGCCGGCGGAACGATCGGCGTCGCGCTGCTGGGCACTGTGCTCAACGCCGGCTACCGCAGCGCGGCGCCGACGGTGCCCGAAGCCGCCCTGCAGGCACGCGTCACCGACAGCGTGTCATCGGGAATGGCCGTGGCGCACAGACTCGCGAGCCCCGATCTGCTGCACGCGGTGCAATCAGCGTTCGTGCACGGGATGTCATTGATGCTGCTGGTCAGTGCTTCCATGGCGGCAACGTTGGCCGTGGTCTCTCTCATTGTTATGCGACGGCCGTCGACCGGGCGTCACCGCGCGCACGCTGTGCCGGCCGACAGCGATGAGCGACAATCGGTGTATGCCGGCCGGTGATCGCTCCGTCAGCCTGCGTGAGCGCAAGAAACACAAGACGCGCGAGGCGATTCGTCGCGAGGCGTTCCGGCTCTTCGACGACAACGGCTACGCCAACACGACAGTGGAGGAGATCGCCGACGCCGCCGAGGTGTCGCCGAGCACCTTCTTCCGTTATTTCCCGTCAAAGGAATCGGTGCTGCTGGCCGACGACATGGACCCCGTGATGATGGCGGCCCTCGAGCGCCAGCCGGCACATCTCTCCCCCGTTGCCGCGGTCCGCAGGGCCGCGGAGGAGACATTCGCCACGATGTCGGAAGACCAGTGGGAGCTCGAGCGCACCCGCCAGCGGCTGGTGTTCTCGATTCCCGAGATCAAGGCCGCGCAGTACGACGAGTACTACCGGACGATCCGGATGCTGGCCGATGCCTTGAGTCGGCGCCTCGGCCGCGACCGCGACGACTTCGAGCTGCGGGTGTTCGCCGGCGCGCTGGCCGGCGGCATCATGGGAGGCGTGGACCAGAGCGGACCGCTGTCAACTGAGGATATGTTCCGAGCGCTGGATTTCCTGGAAAAGGGAATGCCGCTGACCTGATGACCCCGCGCGAAATCATGTCACCCGGATGCAAGACCTGATGACCCCCGCGAAATAATGTCACCCGGATGCAAGACCTGATGACCCCGCGCGAGTTAATGTCACCGGGATGCGATTGCTGAGCCGGCGCGGCTTTTTCGAAGCCGGGATGGCCGGGGCCGCCGCGGCGGCCGGGCTACTCACCGCGGCGGGGTGTTCGACGACGAAACCGGCCGAAGGTCCGCCATCCTCAGTGACCGTCACGCACCGTTTCGGTGAGACCAAGCTCGCCGCGCCGCCCAAGCGGGTGGTGAGCGCCGGATTCACCGATCAGGACGACCTGCTCGCCGTCGGCGTCGTGCCGATCGCCGTCACGAATTGGTGGGGCGACCAACCCTTCGCTGTCTGGCCGTGGGCGCAGCCAAAACTGGGCCCCGCGCAACCGACGGTACTGTCCCTCGACGACGGGCTGGACTTCGACAAGATCGCCACGCTGAAGCCCGATCTCATCGTCGCGACCAACGCTGGTGTTGACCAGGACAGCTATAAGAGGCTGTCGACCATCGCGCCGACCATCGTACAGACCGACGATCAACCGTTCTTCGAGCCGTGGAAGGTGCAGGCCACCGCGATCGGGCAGGCGGTGTTCCAGGCCGATCAGATGAAGTCGCTGATTAGCGATATTGACAACAAGTTCACCGCGGTGGCCAGCGCCAACCCCAAGTTCAAGGACAAGCGAGCTCTGCTCCTGGAGGGCAGTTTCTATCGCGACAACGTGGTCGCGACGCTGGGGTGGCGCACCGATTTCCTGACCCAGATGGGCTTCGTCCTTCCCGATGAGATCAAACAGTTCGGCATTGACGAGAATCGGGCGTTCGTCCCGCTCGATAAGGCCGTCAACGCCCTCGCCGTAGCCGACGTCTTGATCTGGACCACGGCCAGTGACGACGAACAGGCCCGGCTGGTAGCCGACCCGACATTCGCCCAACTGAGGTCGACCGCCCTGAACCGCAACGTGTTCACCGGTAAGGACTTGGCAGGGGCCATCGCGTTCTCCTCGCCGCTGAGCCTGCCTCTGGTCGCCACCCAGCTGCCGCCGATGCTCGCGAAAGCCATTACATGACAGCAGAAACCGAAATATCGAACCTGCTGTACAGCTATGCCGAGTTCATGGACTCCGGCGACTTCGCCGGTGCCGCCGACCTCTTCCGGCACGCACGCCTGCGAGTCGACGCAACCAGCGACGGCACAGTGGACTCCGCCACCATGCTGTCGCTGTGGCGCGCCATGGTCATCGTCTACCCGGACAGCACGCCGCGGACGAAGCACCTCGTGACGAACCCGATCATTGACGTCGATGACGCCGGCGGCACGGCCACCTGCCGCAGCTACTACACCGTTCTTCAGCAGACCGAGGACCTCGCGCTTCAGGTGATAGTCGCCGGCCGCTACCACGACCGGTTCGAGCGTGTGGACGGCCGCTGGCGGTTCTGTTACCGGGATTACTCCATGATGGATCAGGTCGGCGACGTCAGCCAACACCTGTCCCGGAAGCCGCCATAAGCCGGAGTTTCAGCCCGCACCCGGCGGGCAACACGCTCACGGTCACCCAACCACGAAGGACGCCAGCATGAGTCGAGCTCTCACCGTCCGTCGCCTGTCTGCCACCGCGGGCACGGCCGCTATCGTCGCCATGGCGGCGATCGGCGCCGCCTGCAGCAGCAGCAGCACGAGCAACACCCCATCGCCCACGACGGCACCCAACACAACCAACACCACGTCGAGCCTTGTGAGCTCGGTCTCGAACCAGATCAGCTCGTGGTTGAGCTCGGCCAAGTCGGCGATCAGTTCTCATCTTTCGACCGCCTCGACCAGCCCGAGCGGATAGCCCGGGCCTCCGCTGCTCAGCGGAAGACGCTGTTGATGAGGTCGTCGCCGATGCCGAATCCGGCGCCGGTCACGATGGCCCGGCCGAAAGAACTGCCCAGGAAACGGTGCAGTCCCCCACCCGGCTGAGAATATGAGGGCGCCTGATAGAGCCCCTGATAGGGCGGCTCATAGGGTGCCGGTTGGTAGGCGGGCTGGTAGGGCGGTGGCTGATATGCCGGCGGGCTCGGCGCAGCCGGCGCCGACTGGGCCTGCACATGGTTGTCCACCAGCGCGTGGATCGCCTGCAGCAGCGATGTCGCAGTACTTTCCTCGTCGCGGATAGCGAGCGCGATCTCCTTCAGGTCGAGCTGCCATTCCCTGGCGTTCGTGTCGCCGGCAGTCGCCGCGGCGGCCAACTTCCCGGCCAGGGCCTGCACCAGCGTGGCCGTCTGCTGGCCCTTCTGCTGCAAATCGGCGTATTGCTGATCGACCGTCTCTGCATCCATCGCGTAACGCTCCTCGGGGTATCGGCGGTCGCCGAGAAGCATAGAGCGTCAACGGCGCTACCCAGCTGCGGGTTATCTGTGAAGACGAGCCCGGCGTTTCCGGTGCACACACGGCTCGGACAGCCATAGTGCATGGTCGGCGGCTCCGCCACGACCGCGTGCGGGCGCGCACGACGCAGACACTTTGTCTACGGTAGGAGTTGGCGTTCGGCCCGATGAGCGACAACCACGCTCTTGCGAAGAGCGAGCGCCGACCGCGACAGATGCGGCCAAGGCCTTGCCGACCGCGATACATCCGGCCAAGGCCATGCCGATCGCGGTGGCCCCGAACGCCCGCCTGACGCGCTCGAAAGCGAACACGAAGACACAGGAGAGCAGAACATCGTGCAACTACATAAACCACGCGCCGCTGTGGCGCTCACCCTTACCGGCTCGACGCTGTTTGCCGCCGGGTGCCACGCGCCCGCCTCGCCGCAGGGCGCCCCGGTCCCAGGCGCGCCCGCGATCACACCCGGCGGCAGTCCCAGCGGCTCGCCCGCGGCCACGCCGCGCACCGCCGACTACACCCACCTGTTGATCACCCCTCGCGACATCCTGGCACCCGACGACAGCTACGTCGCCGCGCCGACACAACCAAACCCGGCCGGCACCCAGGGCGCCGAGGTGCTGCTCACCAACCACGACCAGACCCGGGCCATCGGCGACAGCATCGTGATCCTGCCTGACGCCGCGGCAGCACCCAGCGCGCTGCGGCAGGCCACCGCCGCGCTGCCCCGCTCGGTGACCGGCGGCGATCCGCAACCCGCACCGGGCGGCACCGGCGGCACGGTCATCTCCGGAACGGCGCCTGACCAGTCAAAAGCGATGACCATCCTGCTATTCACCGAAGGCCGTGCGTTCGTGCGGCTGGAGTTTGACAGCGCGTCGGGCACGTCCACCGCGCCCGACTTCGTCGCCGATGTCGCCCAGAAACAGGACATTGCAGTCCGGACCGGATTGGCGGCCTGATCTGAACGCGCTGCGCCGGCCGCCCGTGCCCAACATGAGCGAAAACACATCCATCCGCTGCGGTGTAGCGTGGTTGGTTAAGACCGCTAAATAATTCGGGCTGAGAAGTACGAAGTACAGAGGAGTACACATGCCGCGCACCGACAACGACACCTGGGACCTGGCCCACAGCGTGGGCGCTACCGCCACCGGTGTCGCGGTCGGCCGGGCGCTGGCCAGTCAGAGTGCGAACGCGCTGATCGACGATCCATATGCCGCGCCGCTGGTGCGCGCGGTCGGGATCGACTTTTTCACCCGCCTCGTGGACGGCGACATTGAGCTCGCCGAGGCGGACGGCGACGCCACCTGGGGCATGCGCCGCATGACGGAAATGATGGCGGTGCGCACCCGCTTCTTCGACGAGTTCTTCCTCAACGCCGCCCGCGACGGCGTCCAGCAGGCGGTCATCCTGGCCTCCGGTCTGGACGCCCGGGCCTACCGGCTGCCGTGGCCACCGGGCACCACGGTGTATGAGATCGACCAGCCGCAGGTCATCGACTTCAAGACTCGGGCAATGCGGCAGCAGGGCGTCCCGCCGACGGCCGACCGCCGAGCGGTGGCTGTCGACCTGCGCCACGACTGGCCCGCAGCGCTGCGCAAGGCCGGTTTCTCGCCCGAACTGCCGGCCGCGTGGAGCGCCGAGGGCCTGTTGGCCTTCCTGCCGCCGGACGCCCAAGACCGGCTGCTTGACAATCTCACCGAGCTCAGCGCCCCGGGCAGCCGCTTCGCCGCAGAGAACATGGGCGGAGGCGGCGAGGGCGCGCAGACAATGCAGGATCGCATGCATCAGGCCATCGACCGGTGGCGAGAACACGGCTTCGACGTCGACATGACCGACCTGTGGTACTTCGGTGAGCGCAACGACGTATCGGAGTACCTCAGCAGCCGCGGCTGGTCGACGGTGCCCACTCTGA
>JAFAWC010000621.1 GCA_019242135.1 Mycobacteriaceae bacterium
TGCTCGTCGATGTACGCGCCGGACCCGTCGGCCAGGTGCAGGTGGGAAAGACCGGAGCCCATTCTGCGGGCCATGTCCAATGCATCGGTGCCAGCCGTGGCTGTGTGCGACAGGTCGAGGGTGTAGTGCTCGTGGTTGCCGTCGAGCGGGTCATAAGACGGCGAAAACGCCGAGATGGCCGGCCCCGGCCTGCCGCCGCGCTTGCGCATCCGCTCGATTGACGCCTGGGTGCCGCCGAAGAAACGGTCCGCGCGGAACGGGAACATGTTCTCCACCGCCACGATCACCTCGGTGGATTTCTCCAGGCGTGCGACCTGCTCGCCGAAGCCCTCCGCGTAGCGGCGCTGCCAGCGGAACGGCGGGTGGACCACCACCGTCTGGGCGCCCAGCTGTTCGGCCGCGCGCACGCTGCGGTCAAGTTTTGGGACCGGGTTGGCGCCCCACACCCGCTGAGAGATCAACAAGCAGGGGGCATGCACCGCAAGCACCGGCATGCCGTACCGCCGAGACAGCTTGCCGATCGCGTCGATGTCCTGGCTGACCGATTCAGCCCAGACCATCAGCTCCACGCCGTCGTAGCCGAGCCGCGCGGCGTACTCGAACGCCGCCTCGGTCCTCAACGGGTAGACCGAGGCGGTCGACAGACCGACCTTGATGGCTGGGCGCACAGTTGCCTTTTCGCAGGCTGTCTCGGGTCTTACCTGGCCGCCTAGCCCGATTGCAGCAGCGCCAGCGGGCCCAGGGTGACCAGCGCTCCGACCGCCACCGCGATCAAGGTGCTGGTGATGTCTTCGGTCTTGCGGACAATCCGGACCCCGACCACCAGACCAAGGATCACCAGGACCGACAACACCAGCGCGATGATCTTGTTCCACTTCCAAAGCTGGTCGAATCCGATGAACAGCCCGGCGCCCACGGCGACGGCAAGCATCGACTGCAACACCACCAGCACGCCGCGCCCGATCTGCTCTATGCGGTTAGGTCCCGTGCGCTCCTCGTGGTCTTCTGCCGTGGTGGTCTCCGGTGGCACCTCGGGCAGCTCGGTGACCTCGTCGTAGTACGCCGGTTCGTCGTGGCGCAGGTCTTCCTCAAGAGGGCCGCCGAACAAGGGGTCGCGCATGGCGTGCAGGTAGGACGGCGGTTCCGCGATCTTCTCGGGGTGTTCGTCGACCACCGCCGCCTCTTCAGCCGCCGCGTCCTCGTCCTCATCCGCGACCTCGACCTCGACCGGGTCGGGAACCATCTGCTCGGCCGTCACCTCGCCGTCGGTGGTCGCAGCCTCGGCCTCCGGCTCCGCCGGTGCTTCACCGGCCTGCGGCTCCGCCGGTGCTTCGCCGGCCTGCGGCTCCGGTGGTGCTTCGACCGTGCCGTTGGTGCCGTTGGTGGGTGTCTCAACGTCAGGAACGTCTACGTCCTCTGGCCGCACGATCGGGATTTCGCCGGTCAGTTCGGCGACCGTGACCGCATTGGTGTTGCCTCGGCGACGGCGCCGCCGGCCGCCCACCGGGGGCGCCCCGATGGTCCCGTTGCGGGCGAGCAACTCGGCGACCGAAATCGGCCGGGTGTCTTGGCTGTCCGGTCCGGTCATCGGGAGTCGCCTGCGCGTCGTTTGGCGCCTACCGAACCAGCGTCCCTCACTGAAGTCTCCACAAGCGCCGTTCCATCAGCTTCGCTGTCGAGTTTCCGCAGAATAAGGCCCTCTCGCAACGCCCACGGGCAGATATCGAGGGATTCAATTGACAGGGCTTTCATGCTCGCCTCTGCGACCAGTGCGCCCGCCACGATCTGTGGCGATCGCTCGGCGCTCACTCCTTCCAATTCCGCGCGGTCGGCTGCAGTCATCCTCGAGATGAACGCGATCAACTGCCGCAGTCCCGTCGCTGTCAATGTTCTCTTCACCCGCGGTCCCGCGCCCGAAGGCGCCGCGCCGGTCAGCCGGGCCAGCGACCTCACCGTTTTCGACGACGCCACCGCGAGGTCTGGAGAACCCGCCTTCAACAGGGTACGGCTGGCCTCGGCCAGTTCAGTATCCAGCCAGTCGCGCAGCATAGCGACCCGGCGACGGCCGGGCGGATCGTCGGGCAGCCATTCGCGGGTCAATCGGCCCGCGCCGAGCGGCAGCGACAACGCCACATCGGGCTCCTCGTCGACTCCGCTGGACAGCTCCAGTGAGCCGCCGCCGATGTCGATGTTGATGATGCGCCCCGCACTCCAGCCGTACCACCGGCGCACAGCCAAAAACGTCAACCGCGCCTCGTCGACACCGCTGAGCACCTGCAGTGTCACGCCGGTCTCCGCGAGCACTCGGGCAAGCACATCCTCGGAGTTCTTCGCGTCGCGGACCGCCGATGTGGCGAACGCCATCAACTCGGTGCAGCCCGAGCTGCCCGCGATCTTGGCGAACTCGTCAATGGTGGAGATCAGCTTGTCGGCGCCGCGCCGGGTGAGTTTGCCGGACCCGTCGATCGACTCGGCCAGCCGAAGCGCCGCCTTGGTGGAGCTCATCGGCGTCGGATGGCCGCCGCGACGCGCGTCCACCACCAGCAGGTGGACGGTGTTACTGCCGACGTCCAGTACGCCCAATCGCACGCTGTCCAACCTATCCGGTCTACCTTGGAGTTTGTGAGCAACACCACGATGAGCGATGGCGCGAAGAGCCGGCCGGGCAAGCCGACGGAGGTGGAGCTGGATTTCGCGCGCGAGTGGGTCGAGTTCTGCGATCCGGACAACTCCGAGCACCTGATCGCGGCGGACATGACGTGGTTGCTGTCGAACTGGACGTGTGTCTATGGCACGCCGGCGTGTCGCGGCACCGTCGAGGGACGACCCGACGACGGCTGCTGCTCGCACGGGGCGTTCTTGACCGACGCCGACGACCGCGCACAGCTGGACGACGCGGTCAAGAAACTGACCGACGAAGACTGGCAGTTCCGAGACAAGGGCCTTGGCAAGAAGGGCTACCTGGAACGCGACGAATACGACGGCGAAAAATCCTGGCGCACGAGGAAATACAAAGGAGCGTGTATTTTTCTGAACCGACCCGGCTTCGCTGGTGGCATCGGTTGCGCTCTGCACATCAAAGCGCTGCGACTAGGGGTGGAACCGCTAACGATGAAACCGGAAGTGTGCTGGCAGTTGCCCATTCGGCGCAGCCAGGAGTGGGTGAAGCGACCCGACGGTTCGCAGATTCTCAAGACCACGATCACCGAGTTTGATCGCCGGGGATGGGGCGAGGGCGGCGCCGACCTGCACTGGTACTGCACCGGCGACCCGGCCGTGCACATCAGCGCAAAGCAGGTGTGGCAGACGCTGGCCGCCGAACTCACCGAACTCATCGGTGAGAAGGCGTACGCCGAGCTCGCGGCAATGTGCGAGCGCCGCAAGAAGTTGGGACTGATCGCCGTGCACCCGGCCACGGCTGCGTCGCAGCGAAAGCAGCGATGAGCGCTCGCGCGAAGAGCAGAATGTGGCGATGAGCGCTCGCGCGAAGAGCAGAATGTGGATGAGCAACAAGCTGTTCCTGTTCCGCCTGCTGCCGCCCCGCCCGGACTTCGCACAGACCATGGCGCCCGATGAGCAGGAAGCAATGGCCCGCCATGCCGCGTACTGGCATCAGCTCTTGGAGGCTGGACGGGTCGTGGTGTACGGGCCGGTCGCCGACCCCGAAGGGGTGTGGGGACTCGGCGTGCTGTGGGCGGATAGCCAAGCCGAAGCTGTCGAGGTCGGTCAACAGGATCCGGTGGTCGCGGCCGGCGTCGCGACATTCGACGTCGCCGAGATCATGGGCGCCATCACGGCGACCTAAGTTGGCTCAGCTCTCAAGTTTGTAACCGAGCCCACGCACCGTGACTAAGTGCACGGGATTTGCCGGGTCGGCCTCGATCTTGGACCGCAGCCGCTTGACGTGCACGTCCAGCGTCTTGGTGTCGCCCACATAGTCTGCGCCCCAGACGCGGTCGATCAGCTGGCCGCGCGTGAGCACCCGGCCGCTGTTGCGCATGAGGTACTCCAGGAGGTCGAACTCCTTGAGCGGCAACGTGATTTGCTCGCCGTTGACCGACACCACGTGACGCTCGACGTCCATCCGCACCGGTCCGGACTCCAGCACGCCATCGCCTGC